>JBCDBC010000813.1:0-3450 GCA_039184535.1 Bacteroidota bacterium
CAGTCCCTGAAGATCAAGTCTTCATCTGACACGGTTTGTCCGGCGAAGAAAGAGTTCCCTTTTAGGATTAGGCTGGCCGTTTCGGGAGAGTTTAGCTGAAAGTATACCTGACTGCCACTTTTATATCCAAGAGAAACAGGTAATTCTCCCATATAAGTTTGTACCAGAATCTGATAATCCGTCCCCAGATTGATTTGGTTATCTGAGTCTTCCAGATCTGCTATGATGTCGTTTTCTACTTCTTCTGTAAGTGTATTGCCATTTTGCAGAATAGGGTCTATCCTGAAGGAATTGGTTCCCAGCCAAAATTGAGCATCTCCGCTTACGGATACATACTCATACTTTCCTTGGCCCAGTAAAGCGGGTTGGACAATGGTAGGAACACTGGCCCAGGGAGAATGCCTGAGCTGAAGGCGCATTTGGCTAAATATTGTGGAAGTGCTGATGAAGGTAATCAGCATGAAGGCTATATATCTGAGCATGGACATTAGTTGTTAAAGCGATAATCAAAATTGCCGATTAGTCTTCCGTTGAGCGTATAATCAGCGTAGAGTTTCACAGGCGTTCCAGTAGGGCGGGTGTCCAGTATGTACCTGAAAATCACAAAGGCACCCTGTTCTACCCAGGTAGTGAGTTCTTCCTGCGTAAAGCTTCTGCTGAGAGAAGATTCTACTAGCGTTTCTACTCTTCCTCCGGCTGACACTGGAACCCCAGCGGCTATGGCTTGATCCCTAAGGAGAACCCCCAGTGGAACGAAATTCTCATCATAAATGGTAGCTTCTACCACTGCCTCAAAAGGGAACTGATTCTCAAAAAGGAGGCTAAGGGTTCCGGATTCTATCCTGCTGGCATCTGTGCCACTAAAGTCTACCTCAGAGGTATCTACTAAAACCAGAGAAGCCAACTGCCCTTCCAGCGGTAAGTCCAGCTCGAAGATGGCCCTTACCTCAGATTGGTTGGTAGCAAAATTATCCAGGTTGGCCGCTATGGCATCCTCGTTGTAAGAAACTTCTACATCATAGGAAATCTGGTCAGGTACTATGCTGATTACCTCTTTCAGGTTACTATTGGCTGTGGTGAAGGACAGGATCTCTTCTGTAAATCCAAAGGTATCAGGAAGGGTGATTCTATCCAGGGGAACAGGAGAAGCGATAGGCGCTCCCGTAAGGCCCAGTCTGAAGCCTTCATTGGATTTAATGGCTTCTAGTGCCCGAATACGGACATCCATTTCCATTCCCAGTCCATTTTGTAGGATAAGCTCAGCTGTGGGTTGTTCCAGGTCTAAGCTACCTATTTCCAGGTCCTGGAAAGCTTCTATATCTACCACACCGGAATACTGATCTACCCCTGTCCCGAAGTAACCTTCCACATAAGAGGGCTTAACATCCCTGAGGGTATAGTTGAGGAATACACTGTCTTCCTGATCTATGCTTACCTGTTTTCCTGAGAATATCAGGTCTATGGTGTAGGATTGTTTGAGAGAATTAGTTTGAGTTCCATCAAAGGTCAGGTCCATAAGGTAGCCTGCAAGGTCTTCTATCTGGTTAAATGAACTTAGGCCCATAGGAGGAGCTGGATTCAGTTTAGCAGAAATGGAAGGGATATCTCCATTTAAGGTAGTAGAGGGTAAACTGTAGGTAAATGAGATGGTATCTTCTATGGTACTGAAAAGGGTGGCATCAATGACCCCTGTTTCCAGTAGAACCTTAGTTAGGGCTAAGTCTGCCAGATCTCCTGTAAAGTCGTAGGTAAGGGGAGTGGTATCCTGTTGAACAGTCTGGGTAGGGAATATGGCAGTTGCTTCTCTTGCCTGTAGGCCAGCCACTGTCAATCTTACCTCTATAAAATCACTTGTATCTATGGGAACATTGGTTCCGCCTATGATATCCAGGTTTGTTAACTCGGCCGTGAGTGCACTTTCTATGGTTTGACCTCCCAAGTCATAGGCCGCACTAGCAGAGTCCCCTGCTAGAATCTCTGGAAAGTTTCCACTAGCCACAGGTGTCTGTAGGGTAGTATTCTCCAGCATAAAATCTATATTTCTCAACCCCAGGGGAAGTTCATTCCTTAGACTAAGGGTAAGAGATCCACTATCCAGGACCGCAATCTCAAATAGATCACTGGCATCGATCTCAATCGCACCTGAGCTGAAGCCATTCTGATCGGGAACAAAAGGAAGTGTCCCCCCATGATTAGCAATGAGAATACTTCCAAGTGGATTGCCATCTGCCGCCAAATTCCGAGCTATATCCGCAAGAGTAATTCTTTGGATAATAGATTGAGGGGCTAATTCAAAGGTACTGAGGTCAAAATTCTGAATGACAGCTGTATCAGGGATTCTCAGGAATTCTTCCAGCTCTGCTCTTAGAAGCGTATCCCTAAAAACGACGGAAAGAAATCCTGTGCTATCTTCACTTATTAGGGTAGAATCTGTGATGGCATCTCCTATAGTTACGCTACTTTTCGCTATGGGGGTGAGTAGCTCGGAATTCCAGCTTAAGGATTCTGTAGGATCAAATTTACAGGCTTCAAGAAGAAATAGGCCTGCCAAGGCTAAAGTTACTGTAATGAGTAGGTTTTTCAATGGTTCGTGTTTAATTCAAGACCTAGTATATAACGAAGACCAGGCCAAAATTGTGTATTGGTGAAATATTGATATGTGGAAATCTTATGGCACCCATAAGTAGATGGCCATAATTATGCCATGGTAACTGGAAAGAATCATTTTACACCTAAGAACTATTTTATGCTTACTAAATAATGGAACTTCCTCAAGGTTCAATAATGCATATTATGAAGTGGTAATAGTCAGACTGCTTCCCATTATTAGTAATGTTCCTGACTCAGTATTGCCCCTACAGTAAGTTAGAAATAAACTAGGTGCAATTATTTTAGACGTAAAATTAGGGCAAAAAAAAACCGGCTTACTTTCGTAAACCGGTTATTCATTACAAGTAAAAATTACTTGTTGTTCTTCAGATACTCCTGAACCATATCTGTGGGAACAATTTCTTCTTTGAAGTAATAGGACCCTGTATCCTTATTCTTTACAGCCACCATCACTTTGGTGAAGCCCTTACTTTTACTTTTATCGCGGAATCCCGCTACGGTTTTCTTAGCCATTACTTACAATTATTTAATTTCCTTGTGAATGGTATATTTCTTCAGAATGGGATTATATTTCTTCAATTCCATTCTTGAGGGGGTGTTCTTTCTGTTCTTGTTAGTGACATAGCGAGAAGTCCCAGGTAGGCCTGAGTCTTTGTGCTCAGTACACTCCAGAATAACTTGTATTCTATTTGCTTTACTTTTCTTCGCCATCGCTAATAATTATTATTTTGGCTTGCAAATGTAATGATAAAATCACCTATTTCATAGTTCTCTATAAATATTTATCCCTAAAAAAGGTTGCATTTTCAGCCCTAATATCTACAGAAAGCCATTTCCTAC
>JBCDBC010000814.1:0-3446 GCA_039184535.1 Bacteroidota bacterium
CCCTCCTGTAAACATCTATCATCACTGCCGGAGAATGCGTTGGCAGTGAGTGCTACAATAGCGATATCTCTGGCTGGAGGCTGCATTTCTTTCCTGATAAATCGGGTAGCTTCATATCCATCCATTTCAGGCATTTGGATATCCATCAATATCAGGTCATAGTTATTTTGTCTCAGCTTATCTACACATTCCAGTCCATTATTGGCCAGGTCTGTTTCTATGCCCCAGCTATCCAGTATAGTTTGGGTAACTATCTGATTTGTCTCATTATCTTCTACTATTAGCACCTTCATACCTTCAAGACGCTTTTCAGATTCCTGCTGACTAGGCGCAGTATCTGTCCCCTCATGGTCAATCCCGAAGGTTAAATCAAAGCCAAATACAGATCCTTCTCCTAATGAGCTGTCCACAAAGATCTCTCCTCCCTGGAGTACTACCAGCTGCTTCACGATGGTCAAGCCCAGGCCTGCACCACCATATTTTCTGTTTAGGCCGCTATCAACCTGCCTGAAGCTCTCAAAAATCAGGTTAAGCTGATCCTTTGGGATGCCTATCCCAGTATCTGCAACCGTGAATCTGATTTGAACCTTTTCCTCCGTCTTATTCAAGCACTGAGCTTGAATGTGAATACTTCCCTCATCTGTGAATTTGATGGCATTTCCTGTGAGGTTCAGCAGAATTTGTGAAAGACGTACAGCATCTCCCATGAGAAATGCCGGGATTTCTTCATCCAGGTCCACCACCATTTTAAGATCAGAGACTACTTTTCCCTCCCGCTGGGCTTTCACCTGCTTTTCCTGAATGTTAAGCTCCATCATCTCACGTAAGGAGTGGATGACTTTTTTCAGGTGGAAAGTTTCATTACTAAAGTCTATGGTACCTGCCTCTATCTTGGATAAGTCCAAAATATCATTCACCACAGCCAAAAGGGTATCTCCTGCTGTCTTAATAGTATTTAGCAGAGATCTCTGGTGTGGAGTAGGATTGGTTTGACTTAATAATATGTCAGTCAGGTTGAGGATGGGATTGAGAGGCGTCCTGATTTCATGGCTGGTTTTAGCCAGGAATTCCTGTCTTACCTTAAACGCTTTCTGTGCGAGATCTTTTTCTCTTTTAAGCGTTTCTATCTTATTGCGTTCTGTTATGTCTTGTACAGTACCTACCAGACTACTAATCTCTCCATTTTTCTTGACCATCTCACCTTTAAGAGCTATTAGCTTATCTTCCCCATTTGGTGTGACAATTCTATGCTCAGTATGAAGGTCAGTGTGGTTTTTAAACACTTCCAGCATCTCCATAGCTACTCTTGTCTGGTCTTCAGGATGGACAGCCATGAGATAGTCCTCAAATGTCTGGAACTGGTATTGGCTAGGTAACTCAAATATATTGTACACCTGCGGAGAACAATAGATTTTATTTGTCTCCAGGTGAATATTCCAGTCTCCTACCTTAGCTAACTGCTGCGCTTTTTCCAGACGAGATAGCATATTTCTCCTCTCTACTCCATTCTCATATCTCTGGATACTATATCTGATAGACTTGATTAGAAGGTTTGTGTCAAGATCATTTTTATCAAGAAAATCCTGAGCACCTCTTTGAACAGCTTCCAATCCTATCTTCTCATCTTTAAATCCAGTCAAGACTATGTAGGGATACTCAGGAAACTCACTGTAAAGGTTATCAAAGGTAACTAACCTGTCTGATTCGCCGGAGGGTAAACTGTCAGTAAGAATTAAGTCAAGTAAGATAATATCTACCTTATGTTCACCTTTTAAAAGGAACTCTTTTCCCTCCTTCAAAGTGTTTTTTACATAAAGCTCATATTGAACTTTTCCCGACATAAGTAGGTATTCCTGAAGAAGGCGTACGTCTCCAGGGTTATCTTCTATAAGCAGGATATTAACTTTGAAATCTTGTAACATTTACTCCTTAACTATTAGCGTGCGTTGCGAATCCAAGTTGTCAAATATGCCAGGCGGGGTATTTACATGTATCTTTTGGTACGAATCAATGTTCAGGTTATTATATCCTGTATGATCCGGCTCGTTGAAAAGTCTGTAATAGACTGACTTTTGTTGCATGTTTCCTATTAAAATGAGCTTAGATGACTTGATTTTGCCGTATTTCTGCTCATGTTAAGAGGTCCTTGTTTTCAGCTCGTTTTCAGTACTTATTTTTCTGTCTCGAAATTTTTGTGCCTGATAACTAGCTCTTTAGCGTGTTAAGATTCATCAGAATTTATCATTCTAGATGTTAGATTCAAATCTACGAAGGCTAATCGGGTAAAAATTGATGAATATGTAAAGATAACTTACATGGATTTTTAGGTCTGTATGGTTTTCTGGCCAGAAGACAAAATTTACTCTGACCAGAAAAAGATTTTGTAAAGGGGGCAAATGGCTATTTTCTTTCCGTCCTACCGAGCCGCTTATGCCATGAAATTGTCGGATTATTCTTTAGATAGTTAACTTTGTTGTAGATAGCGGAAGAATATTACACGCTGGCTAAGTGAACGCACACATTAATATAATTGATACCCTTCCCACCCAACCATGGGTAAATGCATACCGTTTTTCTCTTGAGAATTCACCATTAACCTATATGCAATGGAAGCAAATAATAGCCTGATCAAATCTATTACCCTTGCAGTTTCTTTGCTCGCGCTGATGCTACCTGCCACAGCACAGCAAAACAAGAATGTCATTAAAGTAAATGTACCCGGCCTCTTTCTCACTCAGGTAAATCCTGGCTTAGAAGTAGCCGTAGGAGAAAAAGTCAGTTTAGGTGTATGGGTAAACTGGCTTCCTGACAGAAATTTAGGTTTTGTAGATGATCTGCTGGAAGCAGAAGATGCTGGATTTGTTGGAGATTTTGCCCTAGGAGGATTTTCTGTGACACCTGAACTCAGGTTTTATCCTGGTAATAAGCGACCTGCTCCACATGGGTTCTTTATAGGCCCCTATGCTACCTACGGATCTTATGGCTTGGAAGCTCCTTATGAATTTACCCCCTCTTCTTCCAACGAATCTATCACAACTGACTCTAGAGGATTTATAGACTTCTACGGAGGTGGATTTATCATAGGGAATCAGTGGTTGATAGGGGAGCATTTCGTAATTGACCTGTTTGGGGGGTTAGGGATAGTCGGAGCCAGAGCTGGGGTAAGCGTAAAAGATGATCGTCTAGAGTTACTGGATTATGAGGAAATCAGGCAAGAATTAGAGGAGGAAATAGATGTAGACGCTGAAAATATTACCTTCTTTTCAAATAATGATGAGGCTGGGTTTAGAACCACTTCTGTTCTCCTTCCCCATGGAAGATTTGGTTTCTCCTTAGGATACTCATTCTAATCCATAGACATAAAGAACTCTGTTTTTCCGGCAAGGTCTTGAGTCAAGGCCTTGCCACTTTCTTTTATATATTGTAGTATTCAACCCTACTTACAC
>JBCDBC010000815.1:0-3446 GCA_039184535.1 Bacteroidota bacterium
ATATGCTTGATCGAGGATTCTCATTATGAAAAAGTATAGTTTATTTTTTCTCATGTTAAGCACTTCACTCGCTCTACACTCAGCCATCTTTACGGTTACTAATACTAATGATGGCTGAGTGTAGAGCGAGTGAAGTGCTTAACATGAGAAAAAATAAACTATACTTTTTCATAATGAGAATCCTCGATCAAGCATATATGATGTTGCTTAAAGAATGCTGATTTTTTGTTGTAGCATTTTGCTTTCGCTATTAATTCTGAGTAAGTAAACGCCTTTGGGAAGATGATCTATCTTTATCTTGCGTGCACTTGAGGCTTCCTCAATTTTGTCCATTAGGACCCTTTTTCCTTGTAGAGAAAATAGTTCTATGGTAGTTTCTTCCATGAGGAAAGAATGATTCTGCGGAATGATGGTCAGCAGATCTGTAGCTGGATTTGGAAAGACCTGTACCTCCGTCCATTCTCTGGTATCAACAAAGACGGACACAACGGAGGAGAGAATAGAACTTCCGTCTTCATTCACTTGCTGAATTCTGTAGTAAGTATGTCCTGCTGGCGGATGAGGATCCATAAAATCAGTAGTCTCACTAGCCTTGATTCGTCCTACTTGTATCCAGCGCTCAAGATTGGTGCTTCTTTGAATACGAATAGAAGATAAGAGCCCTCCATCAATCCTATTCCAGCTTAGTAAGGTACCCTTTACAAAGTGATAATTGGCTTGGAGATGAAATTCTTCTGAGGCCAATACTCCGGCGAAACAGGGAGAGGTAGTATTAGTAAATCCTACTCCAGTATCATACACATCTGCAAACTCAGAAGTATTGTTGTTAGCATCTCTGGCGGTAGCTGTAATGAAGCCCTCAAAGGTTCCAATTAGATTCCAGTTTCCCGTTCCATCAGCAGTAACTTCTCCATAGTAAAGATCACTTTGTGGAATGGTGATGCCTCCACATCCTAGGGTAGCATTATCTGCACTTCTGTAAACGGCTATGATATCTCCCGGATCAGCGGTTCCTATCACGCTGCCAGCATCGGCAAAGGTGATCTCTGGTGCATCTTTATTATTCTGTGAACCAGGACCTACTCTAATAGCACTGTCTTCTACACAATGAAATTCATTAAAAACTATAAGGTTTCTGACAGATACTTCCTTAAATCTGATAGCTACATCACCAAAGCCTATAAAAGTATTTGCCTCTCCAGCCAGGTTTCCCCCTATGCGGTTATCTACAGAGCTGTCCCCAAAAGAGATGGCTACCTGAGCTTTGGTGTTACAGTCATCTATGTCCCCACTTATGATGTTCCCTTGGAATACAGAGTTTTGTACATCTCTTACCAGGATGGCTTCGTTAGTATTTAGTTTGCAGATTTCATTCCCACTAATCTCCAGGTTAGAACAGTCCATAGGGGCTATGTGAAAAGCTGGAGAAATGCCTACGCAGGGGCCACCCGGTTCTTCTTTATTGTATAGATTGTTCTTGATAATCCCATTATCACATGAATTAATGATCATGGAGAATGAACCACCGGAAACTCTTCCTAAAAATGAGTTTCCTTCAAAGGTAAAGCCATCAATCCCTATTGCTATAATAGCGTTGACCCAATCTTCAAATTGAATGTTTTTGACAATTGTATTATCTGCATATAGCCAGAAACCATTAGCGCCCCCACCAACAACCCGACTGTAGATAATCTTTTTACCTAGGCCAGTATATCCATTAGCGGGTTGGGAGTCCCCATCTATATAAACTGGATTAAAAATGTATATATCAGGCCCATTTCTTGGGATATTATGTGGTGCCATTCCAGGTAGGTCAAATTCTATGGTATCTAAGTCAGTAGTGGCTTCAGCATTTGCTATGGCTTCACGAAGAGAACCTGTACCTGAAGAGTCTGCATTAGTTACTGTAAAAATAGCAGCATGTAGAGCGAGAGATGTATTTAGAATAAAAAAGAATAAGAGATACCTTTTCATACTGAGAACTCCCTGATCAAGTGTGTGGATGATAAATACTAGAGAATGCTGATTTTCCGTTTTAGCCTTTGACTTTGACCGTAAATCTTGAGGATGTATACCCCTTTTGGAAGATGATCTACCTTTATCTGATGATAGGTAGATGCTTCCTTAATCCTGTCTATCATTACTCTTGTTCCTTGAAGGGAGAATAGCTCTATGGTAGTTTCTTCCATGAGAAAAGAATGATTCTTGGGGATAAGGGTTAGTAGATCAGTGGCAGGATTAGGGAAAACTTGTAGCTCATTCCATTCTCGCGTATCTACAAATACTTCAACAATAGAGGAGAGAATCGTACTCCCATCTTCGTTCATCTGCTGAATTCTGTAGTAAGTATGTCCAGTTGGAGGGTAGGGGTCTATGAAATCAGTAGTCTCACTGGCTTGGATTCGTCCTACTTGTATCCAGCGCTCCAGATCAGTACTTCTTTGAATCTGTATGGAGGATGAGAACTCTTCACCTAGTCTATTCCACTTGAGGAGTGTACCTGTGGAAGATTGGTAACTAGCCTGAAGGCGGAATGCCTCACTTGAAAGTACTCCTGAAAAACAGGGAGAAGCAGTATTGGTAAATCCTACTCCAGTATCGTACACATCTGCAAATGCTGAGGTGTTGTTGTTAGCATCTGTAGCTGTGGCAGTAAGGAATCCCTCAAAGGTCCCTATAAGTGTCCAGTTTCCAGCTCCATCAGCTGTAACTTCTCCATAGTAAAGATCGCTCTGTGGAATGGTAACCCCTCCGCAGGACATGCTGGCATTATCAGTACTCCTGTATATAGCCACCTTATCTCCCGGAGCAGCTGTTCCTATGACATTAGCTCCATCAGCAAAGGTGATCTCTGGAGCGGTTTTATTATTTTGAGAACCTGCAGTTACCTCAATGCCATCATCGAGGATACAATGAAATACATTGAAACTGACAAGATTTTTCTCAGATCCATCTGTTAAACCTATCCCTGAATCATTAAACCCCACCAAAGTATTTGCCTCTCCAGGGAGAATGCCTCCTATGACATTATTTCTGGAACTGTCATTAAAGAAAATACCTGTCTGATTTAGACTACTGCAATCACCTGGATTTCCTCCAAGTATATTTCCTTGAATAATAGAACTGTCTACATCTGTTAGGTATATAGCTCGTGCAATTGTGGAGACGCATATTTCATTGCCTGCAATCTCAAGATTTTTGGAAGCAGTAAAGAGAATCTGGTAGCTTGGATATAAGCCCACGCAGGGTCCTCCAAGCTCTTCCATATTGAATAGATTGTCCTTGACAATGCAGCTATCACAACCATAAGCATGCAGGGCAAGGCCTCCGGAACCAGATCTCTTCACAAAAGCATTGCCTTCAAAGGTAAGGTAGGAAGCCCCACTGAATCCCACTACGGAATTGGACCAGTCCTCAAATTGAATATTCTTAATGGTACAGCGGTC
>JBCDBC010000816.1:0-3439 GCA_039184535.1 Bacteroidota bacterium
CTAATATCTTTTCTTTGGTGCTCACAAATGATGATTTTTTATTTCTTAGAACGTGTGTTCAATCTACTAAATTTATACATGTATATGTCATATTGCTGCTTCAACTGATGGATATTTATGCTAAACAACCAAAACAAATTCCAAGCGATACCCGTTTTGGTTATTTCATTTTTCGTACTTCCTAATTTTATACAATACTGCACTTCCACGATTCGAGTCACGGTTAGCAGTCAACCAGGAGTTTAGTCCATTTGTACTAGCAGATATTAAGCGATTTTTACCATGAATGTATTTTTCACTCAGTAAGCTGACGTAAAAAGCATCAAAAGGCATGGCTTTTTTCTCCTCAATCCGGAAGCCATACTGACTCACCAGTTGAGAAAGTGCCTGGGGAGTGAAGTGATATAAGTGGCGGGGAACATCATAAGCGGCCCAGTCTTTTTGATAGGAAGCTGCATCTTTAGAGAGATAATTAGGTACTGCAATGAAAAGGGTTCCATTCGGCTTCAGGATTTCATGTATCTTTTTGATGTACTCATGTAGCTGATGTACATGTTCCAGTACGTGCCACATACTAATGACATCATAACTAGCCGGTGATTCCTGAAATAGTTGTGAGGGCTTAAAAACCTGATTACCCAATAACTCCTCAGCTTGAGTTCTGGCTCCTTCATCTGGTTCTAACCCTTTCACTGACCAACCCGCACTTTGCATTACGCTAAGAAATTCTCCAGTTCCACATCCTATGTCCAGTATACTGCCCTCACTAAGACCGGAATCTTTCTCCACCAGGTTCTTTTTCATTTTCAGGGTGTACTGCCTGACAATTTGGTAAGCTGTACTAATGATGCCCTTATTGGTGTTGGAGTGAGAAATGTATTCTTCAGACTGGTAGTACTTTCCGATCTCCTCTTCCACAGGAATTCCCTGGGTAAATCTCAGAGAACAATCGCCACATTCCCATATTTCAAATTCCTCATGAGAGACAGTATAATCTTTGGCTGTAAGTTTTGGTTGAATATTTTCACTCGCACAAACGGGACAACAAGAGTGGAAAAAGAATGACTGAGCAAGTCTGTTGGGCAGCGTGTTAATCATGTTCCAAATTACACAATTCCACCTATTTTCTGTCGAAAAGTGCTTTTTTGCACGAGAGTCACTTTATTAGAACCTACTTACTAATGTAATTTTCGATAAAACAACTCCCTGATAATCAAATTCTTAACAATATAAAAGGCAGATAAAACCATGGTTTTATCTGCCTTAGAATAAATCGTACTGTACAACCGCCCGAAAGGCGATATTTTAGGCGATTCTCAGGGCTATTTTAGCGCCCCATGAAGACCATCAAAACTGAAATATCTGCTGGAGAGACGCCGCTAATCCGAGAAGCCTGTCCGAGATTTCTGGGTTTGGCATTTCCTAGCTTTTCTCTACCTTCAGCTGAAAGAGCAACTATTTTCGCATAGTCGAAATTTTCTGGTAAGGTAATTTCATCCATGCGCATCATCTTTTGGGCAAGTTCCTGTTCCTTTCTGATGTAACCTTCATACTTAACCTGAATCTGCACCTGTTCAATTATCTCCTTTTCCGAATTATTTATCATTTCAGATAAATCAGATCTGGTAGAAGCCAGAGAAAAAATATCTACCTGAGGTCGGGTCAGCAAAGAAGCCATTTTCACCTTTTGCTTAATGGGAGAAGTTCCCTGCGCTTCCAAATATCCATTTACTTCTTCGGGAAGAATTGAGGTATTGGCGAGCATTTTCTTGATCTCATTTACCCGCTCTCTCTTCTCTATCATGGTATCAAGCCTCTCTCTTGAAGCCATTCCTATCTCGTATCCCAGTTCCGTTAGTCTTAAATCAGCATTATCCTGCCTCAAAAGTGTTCGATATTCCGCTCTTGAAGTGAACATTCTGTAGGGCTCTTTGGTCCCTTTGTTCACCAAATCATCTATCAAAACCCCAATATATCCCTGGTCTCTTCTGATAATTACGGCCTCTTTTTCCTGCACTTTTCTGGCTGCATTCATGCCAGCTACCAATCCTTGAGAGGCAGCTTCCTCATATCCGGTAGTTCCGTTAATCTGTCCGGCGAAGAAAAGTCCTTCTACTAAGCGTGTTTCCAGAGACAAATCCAGCTGAGTGGGGGGGAAGTAATCATACTCAACGGCATATCCCGGTCTGAACATTTTAGCATTTTCAAGCCCCGGAATGGTCTGCATTGCCTCATACTGAACGTCTTCTGGTAGGGAAGAAGAGAAGCCATTTACATATACTTCTATAGTGTTCCATCCCTCCGGCTCCAGGAAAAGTTGGTGTCTCTCCCGCTCTGCGAAGCGGTTAATTTTATCCTCTATTGAGGGGCAATACCTGGGGCCGGTACCAGAAATAGACCCGTTAAACATGGGAGATCTGTCAAAACCTGTCCGCAAAATCTCATGTGTTTTCTCATTTGTGTAGGTAATATGACAGGGTCTTTGAGTCAGTAATGGGGTAGTGTCCGTAAAAGAAAACTTACTTGGGTCAGTATCTCCCGGCTGTTCTTCTATGCTTTTCCAGTCTATACTTCTCCCATCTATCCTAGGTGGAGTACCCGTTTTCATCCTTCCACTCTCAAATCCTAGCTGTTCTAGTTGGGCAGTTAGCCCTACAGATGCACGCTCTCCACTCCTTCCCCCACCAAAGTTTTTCTCTCCTATATGGATCTTTCCATTAAGAAAAGTCCCATTAGTAAGCACTACTGTACGTGCGGGAATCTCTAATCCGAGAGAAGATTTCACCCCTTTTATCTGGCCATTTTCCACTACCAGGCCTGTAATCATCTCCTGCCAGAAGTCAATATTGGGGGTTTGTTCCAGCATCAATCTCCACTTTTCCGCAAATCTCATCCTGTCACTCTGAGCTCTTGGGCTCCACATGGCGGGGCCTTTTGACCGATTTAGCATGCGAAACTGGATCATGGTCTCGTCCGTAACAATTCCGGAGTACCCTCCAAGTGCATCTATTTCCCTAATCAACTGGCCTTTTGCTACCCCGCCCATAGCAGGATTACATGACATTTGGGCTATGGTATTCATGTTCATGGTAGCGAGCATGACCCTCATTCCCATATTTGCCGCCGCTGTTGCTGCTTCACAACCGGCATGGCCTGCCCCTACTACGACTACATCATAAATCGGAAACATAGTTTCTGCCTATTCTTTTCTTACTTTTTCTACTTGAGAAGACTACAAAGTTACGATTTCCCTAAGGATGATTCCCTATCATACGCAGCTGAGAGAGAATAGATCCTATAAAAAATGAAGGTATGCTGAGGATTTCTATCTTTCTATTATACCACACTCTTCAGAAATACTCAGATAATTCCTCCATAAAAGAAGGTTCATTCCATAGTAAACGCTTGATGTAGGCTTTCGGTTTGAAGGAAAATTCTA
>JBCDBC010000817.1:0-3436 GCA_039184535.1 Bacteroidota bacterium
CCTATACCAGATAATATCCCAAAGGCTATGGCAAACCAGACATTCCACTGATAGTAAAACAGCTGAATATTGGGCGGGGGTGCCATGTTGGTACCAAAGATTTTATTGATTACCGGTAAAGAGGTAGATAAGAGAATCTCTGCTCCCGACAGTACAAATACCAGCACCCCTAGAAATAGCATATTTTCCGCTGACCAGAACTTACTCTCCTCATCTTTATGAGGAATCACCTTCCATCTAAGGGTAAACATCACAGTTACTACTGCCAGGTACACCAAAACCAGAATCAGCAGCTGGCCAGATAATCCCAAATCTGTAAAGGTGTGTACGGAGGTATCCCCCAGAATTCCACTTCTGGTAAGGAAGGTAGCATACAATACCAAGAGAAAAGTTCCTACAATCAGGATTTGAGCCATTCTCAGGTAAGATCTCGACTTTTGGTAGATTAGCATAGCGTGTAAGGAAGCTACCCCACACAGCCAGGGTACGAGGGATCCATTCTCAACGGGATCCCAATTCCAATATCCGCCAAAGTTTAGGGTCTCATAGGCCCAGTATCCCCCCATGATAATACCCACACCCAGTATCATCACAGAGAAAGATGTCCAAGGTAGGGCGTATCTAATCCACTCATGGTATTTACCTTTTATCAGCCCTCCTACTACAAAGGCAAAAGGCACTACTGTAGAAGCGAATCCCAGGAATAAGGTAGGTGGATGAATCACCATCCAATAGTTCTGAAGTAAAGAATTCAACCCACTCCCGTTTGAAGGGATAAAGTCCGGGTTCTGTAGATATACTTCATTATCTGGGAATACAGACTGTAAAAGAATGAAAGGGGTACTACCTACCTTCCAGCTATCTGGCTCAAAAAAACAGGCTATTACCCCAGCACTTAATATGAATAAGCCTGACAAGGACTCCAAGCCTGAAGCAGGATAAGTTTCTTCACTCTTCCTTACTCTAGCTAGGTAGAAAAAGTACAATACGCCAAATCCTAGTACAAACAGGATAAACAGGCTAAATGTCATTCCGTTTATGCTACCAAATGTCTGTCCCCAGCTCCAGGTAGTTTGAAAAGCTGTTTGGCCTCTGAAAAGCATCATGAGGAAGGTCCCCGCCAGGATGATTCCGCCTATGTGCATATTGCCATTCATAGGGAGATTCTCCCGATCTACTCTTAAACGGTATCCCAGATAGATAGCCGGCAGAAGCGCTAGAATGATGAAGATCCCCCAAACTATGCCATCTCCTACATATACGCCTAAAATCATGGAGGAAAGAATCAGTTCCACGGAAGCTATGATTCCCAGGACCATATTTCGCCACTCGTGTTTGGCAAACATGATGATGCCTCCCAGGATGGAATGCCAAAAACACCAAAGCAGGAAACTTCCCTCCTGCCCTTCCCAGAAACAGGAAATGATGTAGTACACTGGCAACTCATTACTGGAATGTGCCCAAACGTAATGGTATTGGTATTGGTGAGTGTAAATGAGGTAAAAAAGGGTACCTATGATACCGAATATTCCCAGTATATGCAGACCAAAACTGGTAAGCCCTATTCTCTCCCAAGCCTTCTTATCTCCATTTTCACGAGCCTCTGCATATAGGAAACTGATTAGCGCCACCAGGGCTGAGGCAAACGCAAGAGAAGTAAATAATTCTCCTAACTTTCCTCCTGTAAATAGCATACGTTAAGTGTTGTGTATCTCTTTCTTATAAAGTTTTCGCTTCTTGGGCAGTAATATCTGTCTCTTCATATTTGGAAGGACACTTCATAATGATCTTATCTGCCACAAACATATCTTGCTCATTATACCCTCCAATTACTACTACTTTCTCAGCCGTCTCAAAGTTGATAGGCTTTGGATCCCTGTAAATGACCTGCTGGACTACATTCATTGTATCCTTCATGTAAAAGCTGAAAAGATCCTGCTCAGCAATATAAAATGCATCCTCTCGCTGAACCCATTCTCCTACTATGTGTACTTTCTTTCCCGTCTTTTTCGCCGTAGCAAAGTCAGTATACACACTCGCATTTTGAGAAAAATTCACCCCAAGAGCTACCAAGAAGATAGCGATAACAGCGAGGAGAATAATGTTTTTTGTCTTCATAGATTAGCGGTCAAAAGCGTCTACTTGTTTCTCCAGTTTGTTGATCTTTCTATTGAGTAGAACTAAAAAGAGAATCACCCCCACAAAGATGACCAAAAGCACCGCCAATACGGAGTAAATTTTCTCACTTCTTAATAAAACTGACTGTGATGGCTCTACTTGCAAGAGAATAAAAGAGGCCAAATATGAGAATAGTAGGTTCATTTGTTACGATTTTTTGAAAGCTCTGTCTGATTCCAAGTTATCCATTCTAATTTTCAATCTGTCCCAACGGTTTTGTAGTTCATACATCCATACCCCCAGGAGAATAAATCCTATCATACCAGGGTACATAATCATCCGGTAAAGATTATCAAAGCCTTCAGGTTTAAAGATGAAGGATCCACCACCACCATCACTCCCATCAGCAGTAGGATGTAAGCCGGGCAACATCTTGGGAATAATGAAGTACAGTGGAATCAGCGTAGCAAAAGCGAATATATTATAGGCAGCTGAGGCCTTGGCTCGCTGCAGGGGCTCACTAAAGGAAGATCTAAGTAAAAAATAAGCCAAGTAAATTAGTAGGGACACCAGGGCACATATGAGAATGGGATCATTAGTCCACCAAATACTAAGGTCATCTACCGGCATATGGGCTTTCCAGGCTACTCTTCCCCAGATACTGCCAGAAATCAAGCCTAGCATAATGAAAATAATTCCTATCTGAGCACCTGCATTCGCTCGAGCATCTGTAAGTAATGGATCTGTGGTTATTTCTTTATCAGGATCAGTTTCTCTGAGCAGTTTTACACTGTGAATCACAGAAATGGTCATCAACACGATTACCACAAACCACATGGGAACGTGATAAAACATATTCCTGCTACTCTGCTGCAAGGAGCCTAATTCAGGCAGGGTGGCCAGAAGTCCATACAGTATGGCGTACAATACGAGTCCAGCACCTATTACCTTATACAGATCTTTTCTCTTCATTATTCAAATATAGTATACTAACTTCCTTATATGAAAGATTGTTAGTGCGAATTCAAGCTTTAAGAGGCTAAAATTATCCTCTCCACAAAGCTGGATACAAAACCACTGAAATGGCGGTTAATAATGCGGCCAATCCGAGCAGGAAATTCAGGTTGGAATAGGTAGTAGAAGCATCAAGACCTTCAATAGCAGCACGTGAAATACGGATAGCAGTAAGTAGAACAGGTACGGTTAAGGGAAAGCCTAGTACCGCCAATAAGGTAATTCTGTTTTCAGCTCGGGATGCAATAGCTGATACTAAGGTAAGATTAGATGAAAGCGTCCATGATACTACCCAGACAATCAG
>JBCDBC010000818.1:0-3436 GCA_039184535.1 Bacteroidota bacterium
ATCCCATTTGTAATATTTATGAGCGGCCGGATGATCAAAGTCTTTCAATCCCTTGCTCAAATATCCACAAGCCCTTCCCCAACTTTTCAGCACAGGGGCAATCTGAGGTTTTACTTCATCCATCATTCTACCATCTATCCAGCTTTGTACCCTGAGCCACCTATGGTTTCCAGCTTGATCCTGAATCTTCTCATATCCATTCCTTTCCAGAGAAAGGATGGGTTCGGGTAACTGTATCCCTAGTTCCTGTCGGGAGAGATGGGTCATAATCTTCTCCTGAAAAGCGATCTCTTCCTCCTCTGTCCCAACCCTGCTGACCTTCATGGCATAGGCTTGACCATCATCTGCAAGCAAGCGGAAATTGAAATCAACTTCCCCATCTAAAGATGTTAGCTTCCCTTTTAGTCCATAATATTTTTCTGCCAGGCTGGCAGCTTCTTGCTCAGTTATGAGTTGGGATTTATATTCTTTGCTTAGCATGTAGATTACAGCTTATGGCTTGATGACCGAAAATTTCATTTTATTCGCCTAAACAAAAACTCATGTCCCTTTCCATACTAAATAAGTCAATAATCCCATTCAAAAGCATTTTCAGATCAGCCCAAAGAAGAATTTTTCTGCTGTGGGTATCTCTGCTTCCTGCTTTCCTAATAGCCCAGAGGCCTTATGAGCTTGGAATAGATATAGGTGTATTAGAGAGAGGGGAATTTAATGCTATCACGGATGTAGCTGGTGTACAAGTGGGACACTCAACCATCATTAAGGGAGATAGTATCAGAACCGGGGTAACCGCTATTCTGCCTCATCAGGGGAATATTTTTCAGGAGAAAGTGGCAGCGGCCATTTATCTGGGAAATGGGTTCGGGAAGCTGGCAGGCTATTCTCAGGTAGAAGAACTAGGGAATCTGGAAACGCCCATTATTCTCACCAATACCTTAAGTGTTCCTACAGCAGCGGATGCCCTCATAGATTTCACCTTTACGTATGAAGAAAACAGTAAGGTCAGATCTGTAAATCCTGTGGTAGGAGAAACCAATGATGGCAGGCTCAATGATATCAGAGGAAGGCATGTTAGCAAAGAGGACGTGTTCAGTGCCATTAAGGTGGCTACCTCAGGTAAGGTTGCTGAAGGTAGTGTGGGAGCTGGAACCGGAACCATTTGTTTCGGTTTTAAGGGAGGTATAGGTACTTCTTCCAGAAAACTACCTGAGAAGCTAGGTGGATATACAGTAGGCGTGTTGGTCCAGAGTAATTTTGGAGGGGTACTACAGATAGATGGAGTTCCTGTAGGAGAGGAGCTTTCTCAGTACGCTTTTAGACAAAGTATAGAGGAAAATGGAGATGGCTCATGTATGATAGTGGTAGCTACGGATGCGCCGCTAGGATCTCGAAATCTGAAGCGTTTAGCAAAGAGAGCTATGCTGGGATTAGGAAAAACAGGCGGAATAGCCTCTAATGGAAGTGGCGACTATGTGATCGCATTCTCTACTCACCCTTCTTCCAGAGTCAGTTATCAGTCGAAAGAGTCCATTACACAGCTTTTAAGACTAAGAAATGAGGCTATGAGTCCGTTATTTCTGGCAGTAATTGAAGCCACAGAAGAAGCAATTATAAACTCCTTGTTTGCAGCCACTTATAAGGGAGAAAAGGTGAAGGTTCTCCCTAAGGAAAGGGTACTAAGCATATTGAAAAAGTATAAGCGTCTAGGGAAATAGGGAATAACAGAATTATATTGCCTTCCGATTTTCGTCAACCAAGGGGAACTAGCCGGGTAGTCTTATGTCTGCTACCCTACACACTATTTACTAATAGGCTAGTAACATATTAGCCTTAACTGTTTCTTGTCATGAGACCACTATGTATGCTCCTGCTCATGGGGATATCCATCTCCTATGCTCAGTTAAATGAATTTGATCAATGGGCCCAGCGTGTAAACTGGGACGGAAGAACCCCCTGGCAATTTTATATTAATGCAGCTCCTGAAACCATGGGCCCTAGCGCTTTACCTGTTCCCCGAATGCAGAAAGGGCTAGTAAGTGATCAATGGGCATTAGAAATAAGGCCGGAATATCATAGGGCTCCTGGAGATAAAACCTATGACTTATTTTCCAGGCTCTATATCCCTGTGGTAAAAGAAAGAGTCTCTTTAGAGTTTTTCTGGGTAGTCTACGAGCGTTATAATATGGACCTGGAAACACGGGACCTACGTAATGCCAGAACACCTGATGGGAAAGGCTCAGCCACAGGAGATTTGCATATTAGTACCATCATCCAGCTACTTAGAGATCACCATTCTCTCCCTGATGTCACCCTAAATATTAGCATAAAAACGGCCCTCGGGGGTCAACTGGATGATGCCCGCTACACTGATGCACCTGGATACTATTTTGATATATCTGCTGGAAATAACATCAAGCTGGGGAAAAGCGGCAACCAACACCTTAGATGGCATGTCATGGCCGGATTTTATGTTTGGCAGATCTACACCATTAACCAGCGGCAAAATGATGCTTTCTCCTTTGGGGCAGGACTGGACTGGGTTTCTAATAAGTGGATGTTAAGTAATACGCTCTCTGGATTTTTGGGGTATATTGAAAATGGAGACCAACCCATCATCTGGGAGTCTAGTCTCCAATACAATCCGGGGAAGCTTTCTCCCGGAATAGGATATAGAAACGGTCTGAACGATTATCCTTATCAGTCCTATTATTTTTCTCTTACCCTTCCATTCTAGCTTTCAGAGGAGAAATAGCTCGCTCTTATGAAGATACGCCTACATCTTTTTGAATTCGAGGATTTCTTGTGGTACCCTAACTTCCTAAGGGAAGGCCAGACGGACTACCTGAGATTCTTGATGAAACTGTTTCAGGTATACAAACTGGCCATCCCCATTCTGGGAAAAGATGTCCTTCAAACTCACAAGTCTTATTTACTGGATTTATGTTCTGGTGGTGGAGGGAGCATGTTACTCCTTAAATCTTATTGGGAGAAGGAGCTAGGTATTCCCTTCAAGGCGAAGCTTACTGATTTATACCCTAATCTATCAGCCTTTCAACATATCTCTGATATTACGGAAGGGGCCATCAGTTTTGAACCGGAATCTCTCAATGCGCTAGACGTCCCGCATGATCCGGAAGCCTTTGTCACCATCTTTAATGGTTTCCACCATTTCAAGCCCGAAGAAGCTGAGCAATTTCTAAAGAAGATTACAGATAAAAAGATGCCTGTAGGGATCTTTGAGCCTTTAGAAAAGTCCTGGCTTCAACTCATTCTGAATACCCTGGCCGTTTGTCTGTTTATTTTCCCAGCTACGGTATTTATCCGTCCCTTCAAATGGACCAAAATTATCTTCACCTACCTGATTCCATTGATCCCTATTTGTACTTTATGGGACGGATGGATTTCTGTTTTCAGGTTATATGATCCTCAAAAACTG
>JBCDBC010000819.1:0-3431 GCA_039184535.1 Bacteroidota bacterium
AAATAGGTATCAGCACTTATTTCATAAGTTCTTATGCTTAGCTGCTGACCTGCCCTTACTTCGGCAGAAAAGTTGATGATCAACTTCTCAGGAAGTTTATTCTCCCACCAATCCAGAGAATATGTATTAAATACCCACTCCAGGTACTTGGTATTATTCACATGATTGAGCATATCCAGATCACTGAACTGTACCTGATAAGCCATTTCCTCAAAAGGAGCATCCGGTAATCGCAGCCTGGGAGGCACCTCTTCTATGGCATATTTCTCAGGAATGATGGGCCAATTGTCTATCAAACTGTCTACGCGCTGAGGCCTATAACTGGTGCTGGATACAGCCGTCCAAATGGTACTGGCTTTGGCCATGCTTTCTCCGGTATCACTTAGAATCATAAACTCACGGTAGGAGAAGGGACCTTTCATTTCCTTAATCCAGGTCTGGTGATGGATGGTTTGTCTCCAGTCCGGATAGGTAAGCATATTGATCTGAAGGCGCTGTAATACCCAGTACAAATCCCTCTCCCGCATGCCATGGAATCCTACTCCATAAGAATGAGCATGATTCCCGGCTATTTCCTGTAAAAACCCTTGTAAAGCAGTAAGTTTCAGCTTTCTGCTAGGCCCAACGTTGATAGCTTCTATCTTTCTTTTCTCTGTCCAAATGCCGGATTGTTCCATTTAATCAGTTATTCGAGCAAAATAATTGAATTACCCTCTATAGTAAAAAGAGAATTTACGTAATTTAAGGTTACCTACGTTTTAAACATAAACAAGGACCGTTAGTAAGTCAAACCCTAGCAATAAGAGGTTTATGTTCATGAAGAATAACTTTTGGTTAGGCTATCGTAGTAAGCTTATCATCAGTTTTCTCATTTTGTTAACTTACCATTCTGCCTTCTGCCAAAATCCCTATGTCAGAGGCGCATTCCCCAATGATGGTGCCCGAGCAGTCCCCTGTAATACACATATCACCGTAGGTCTCCACTTTCCTGGAGAAGAAGGCAAACTACTGGATAAGGAAACCCTCAACTCTTCCTATGTAAAGTTGTATGCAGAGAATCTACCAAATACACCTTTACAAGCCAGCCTTTCATACGAAGAAGAATTCCAATATCTGACTCTTAGGCCCCAAGTACCTCTAGCACCCAAAACCACCTACTCTTTTGAGATCAACTCTGGCCTTACTGATGAGCGTGGGAATGGGTTTCTACCCTTCCTGCTGGTTTTCAAGACCGGAAGCTGTGAAGAAGAGCTATTTGCCAGCAGAGGGCTATCAAAAGAGCAGGAAGAGGCTTATGTAGAAGATGAGGTGATAGCCGATATTCAAGCCCTGGGAGGTGTATTGAGAGAATCAGACGCCTTCATCCAATGGCAGACAGCTCAGGAAAATCATCTCATGAGCTATGTAGTAGAAAAATCCATAGATGGAGCTACCTTCGACAGCATACAAGAAGTTCCAGCTGTAGGCTATAGTGATTCCACAAAAGAGTACTACATAGTAGATTCTCAAACTAAGCCAGGAGTTAACTACTACAGACTCCGGATAAGAGATGTCCATGGTGATGAGTCTACCTCTAATACCATTTCTGTTTTTAGGGAAGTAATCAGATTTGAGAAAACCAGAATTCCCATGAATGACTCTCTCCCTATTTCCTACTTTGTTCCTCCCAGGACTTCCTGCGTATTTGTGTTGAGAGACCCAAAAGGAAACAAGGTATTTCAGAAGGCTGTTTTGCTCAATAGTCAGATACACTCACACAAATTTGATTTGACAGGGGTAGCTACAGGAAAATATATGGGATACCTAATTACCCCAAAGACTAGATACCGCCAACGAGTAGATGTAGTAGAATAACTCAAATTCTCTTCCTTAGGCTCAAAAGCATCACACATTTTTTCTCTGATCCTACACACTAAGCAGGCCTCTCCACTCGCTTGATCATCTTTGTCCAGTTTACTCAACAGCAGCCTTCATACTGTCGTTTACTTTATTAGACAGGCCAATAAGACTTATGATGAATAAGCAGGCTTGTCTGAAACCTTAACGCTTAGCAGTATGAAAAATAACACCTTATACATAGCACTTTTTATGGGCTTGGTCCTGTTAGGATCAGATTTGATGGCCCAGAGAACCGGAAGGCAGGGAAGAAATAATCCCCCTTCTGATAGAGATAGAGACAGAAGTGGTTCCTATTACGAGGATAATAGAGGGCGGGATGATGACAGGAGAAATGATGATGATTTCTTTGAAGATAGAGGACAAAGGCAATACGGAAAGAAACAAAGAAGATATCCTGATAGAGGGTATGGCCAGAATAGAGCCAGAGATGTAAGAAGATACGCTTACGGAAGAAATAGAAACTACGGGAACAACCAATCTTTTCAGAGAGGAAGAGCCCTAAGATATGG
The DNA here is from genome assembly GCA_039184535.1 of Bacteroidota bacterium. Lineage (GTDB taxonomy): Bacteria > Bacteroidota > Bacteroidia > J057 > J057 > JBCBKZ01. The sequence goes on from JBCDBC010000819.1 coordinate 2,409, forward strand.
CTCCTATGTCCAAAGAATCCCTTCATACGCAGTTGTGAATTCCTTTAATGGAGCTCCTTACTACCTATGTGATGGTATCTATTACCAGAGAGCGAGAAGAGGATTCGTAGTAGTTCGACCACCTATTGGGCTTCGTGTGAGAGATATCCCATTCACTGCCACTGAGGTCATCATAAATAACAGACTGTTCTTTAAGGATGGACCTGTGTGGTACAGAAAAACCAGAAGGGGAAGAGGATTTGTCGTAGTTCAACGCCCGATCTAACTTAAGACCTGAGGTAAGCTGTTTGTTGTTTCCTGAGCGAGTACCCTTTTCGTATCTCGCTCAGGTTTATATTTTTTGTTCTTCTTTCAGCTAAGGATTGTATATTCTTCCCATCATTATAGAAGCATGAAAATCCTCATCATTAACGGTCCTAACCTCAATATGCTGGGCAAAAGAGACCCGGACATATACGGTACGGATACCCTGGAAGACATATTGGGAGATGTAGCTGAGCAGTTTCCGGACTGTACCTTTAGCCACTTTCAGTCTAACTATGAGGGAGCTATACTTGACCGCCTGCATCAGGCTATGGAAGAGGGCTTTGAAGGCATCATCATTAATGGAGGTGCCTTTACACATTACAGCTATGCATTACGAGACGCACTGGAAATGCACAGCATTCCCAAGATAGAGGTTCACATCTCTCATATTTTTGCCAGAGAGGAATTCAGACATACCTCTGTGATCAGTCCTGCCTGTGATGCCATGATCAGCGGATTGGGAAAGGACGGCTACGCTACCGCTGTGTGGGCGCTTTTGAAGAAGAAGGGGTGATATCTTTGGCGGCTTCGTGTGCAAAAAAATATTGGGTTGAGACACGATGAATCGTCCCACCCGAACCCATCTCCACCCCCCCGCTCCTCACCCAGGCCCACGGACTCGAACCCCACCAAACCCGCCAGTCCCCCGACCTCAACGCGGTCCTTACCGACGCCCAAACCCACCCCAACCACCCACCCAACATCCCCCAACACTCC
>JBCDBC010000820.1:0-3426 GCA_039184535.1 Bacteroidota bacterium
CTGGCAGTTTCAGGTTATATCCACGCCTGAGTTTGATGGCGTTATCTTTGATCTCTGGGGTTAGATTAATCACATTCAGTCCAGAAAGTAAATTCCTTATAGAAGATTCTTCAACTGGAGAGAGTTCAGGAAAGCTCAGCAATTCTAATTCGGTAACTACTGATATATTCAATTCCTTTTGATCTAAAATTGTCTCGAGGGTTTTATCACCATTTAACAGATAAAGAATGATATTGGTATCTACGAGAATACTATTCCCAATCATTTCTTATTTCTTTCTGAAAGGCTAGGGGATCAGATTTAAGGTTCACAACCCCACAATACTTTTTGGCATCAAATACCCTCCTATTGGGTATTTTCTTTAATTTTTCAGAAATCTCTTTAGGACTACTTCCCTTTTTTATAACGATAGTCATATAGCTATTTTATTTAATCTAGTTCTTTTTCCCAGGAATGGCGAATAAGGTTTATCAGGCTTTTTTCCTCAAGCTTCCTATGTAATACTAGTTTACGAAAATGCTGCCCCCAAAAGTTTCAGGGATTTACCATCTGCATCCAGCTCTGCTTCTACCCCAATAGGGATGGCGGCATTATCTGCTACATGGCCGTACGGCAGGTTCCAAACCACAGGGATTCCCAGATTTCCCAAACGTTCTCTAAGGACTTCAATGAGGGATAAGGAATCTGGATAATTGGGATCATCTTCTTTTACTTCGCAGTCATTGAACATGCCCAAGGCTATCCCCTTAGCGTCTTTAAACTTGTCTGCCAGGATCAATTGGGTAAGCATTCTATCTATGCGGTAAGGAGATTCTCCTATGTCTTCTATCAATACAATTCCATCTGTAAAATCAGGCTCATAAGGTGTCCCCATAAGGGTGGAGATTAAGGTAAGATTCCCACCTATGAGTTTTCCCTTGGCTTTACCAGAAATGATGGTCTCAGCTAGATTCAGGCTATCTTCACCTAAGAGTTCATTATCCGTTCTGAGGTCATAGCCTTTTTCTCTATCTATGATGAGTCGGTTGAACTGAGACTCAGAGAATGGGGTGCGGGTAGAGTCTACATTGGGCCCATGGAAACACACCAATCCAGCATGCTGATAGATGGCAAATAATAGAGCCGTGATATCACTATAACCCATGAAGAACTTGGGGTTGCTGCGGATCAGCTCATAGTCTATGTCATTCAGCAACCTCCCTGCCCCATATCCTCCTCTGATACAGTAAACGCCATCTACTTCCGGATCACGAAACATAGCATGAAGATCATCCAGTCTTTGTTGATCTGTCCCCGCCAGGAAGCCTTTCTTCACACGTATGTTATCTGTGTACTTCACCTTAAATCCGGCCTCTTGCATGTTTTTTAACGAACGTTCAAGAGAACCTCTTGAAACCGCGCTGGAAGGGGAAATAAGGCCTAGCGTATCTCCTTTTTTCAAGGCCTTTGGGAGAATGACTTCCTCATTAGTAGTGGCTGCGGAAAGGGGAGAGATAGTACCTCCCAGAACCAATCCTGTACCTATTCCCATTTTTTGAAAGAAATGCCTCCGAATCATAGATTGTTAATGGTTAGCTTGATGACTTAATGGCTGAAACTCAGATGAATCTGCAACAAATTAGGTAGAAAGGCGGTTAGTGCATAGATTCGCTTCAAAATTTACATACTATGAAAGCACATATAGCAAGTTTAATCAATGGAATCATCCTGGTAGTACTAGGTGCATGGGGTTATTTCGGTTCTGAAACGCCTTCCATGACTGCCCTGATTCCGGTTGTATTTGGTGTCCTGATTCTGGCCATGAACCCAGGTGTCAAGAAAGAAAACAAAGTGATCGCCCACGTGGCAGTACTGTTGACTTTACTGATCCTTTTAGGGCTGGTAATGCCGTTAAGAGGTGCCATGGGTAGAGGCGACAGCATGGCTATCGCAAGAGTAGCTGTCATGATGCTATCCACACTGATGGCTATGGTCTACTTTGTTAAGAGCTTCATTGATGCCCGTAAGGCCAGGGAAGCAGGGGAGGCCTAATACCTCCAACTGGTCAAGTCTTTCCCTTTAGGAGCAATAGACTTAATCTCTTCTGCCCATTTGGGAATAAACATCCTATGGTACCTAAGACGTGAAATGGCATTAGGCTGGTCATGGTCTCCATTCCAGCAATGCTCGTCTCTGTCCCCATAGTCTACTTCCCCATCATAGTAGGGATTAGAGGTATTCTCAAGAAAGGCCTCAGCCAAATACACTGCATTGTTTAAGTAATAATTGTCCATATCTCCACAGTAGATATGGACTTTCTTTTGCAGCTTAGGACCTAACTCTTCCCAATCTCTTTCCATGATGTAGGCCAGATCATAGTTCTCCTTCCAATAAGCTGCCACAGTAGGGTCTATCTTTCCAGTAAGCTTATTCCAGATGGGCTTAGGATAGCCATTCTCTCCTACCGGGCTGTATACCGCTTCCCAAATGTCATATTGTCCACCAGATCTACTGTTATCTCCCAAGGCCAGTTCCATGTGGTTAGCATCTTCCATGAATACCGATATATGCCCCAGAGAATCTCTTCTCTCAGGTCTCATAATGTCTCTAAAATCTCCGGTTTCTCTATATGCATTCTCATCCTCATAGATATTGACCGTTACATATTCCCTGAAGTCAATTGGATCAGGACAGGCAGCATAACAAGCACTGAATTCGTCAGGGTACTTTACCTGTACTGCCAGGGCTTCCCAACCTCCAGTAGATCCCCCATAGGTAAATCTGGACCAGCCTTCTCCTATGCCTCTAAACTTTTCTTCTATGTAAGGAACCAGCTCCTGCATAATGGCATCTCCGTAGGGGCCCAGGTTTTCTGAGTTCACTGCATAAGAATCATCGTAGTAGGGATTGGCATGCTGAATCTTAATAGCTAGCACTCTCGGAAAGTTAGGGCCAGTCCACAACTTATAAAAGTCATAAGCTTCCTGCTCCTGTATGTGGTTATAGCAGTCCAGTCCAAATCTCTCTGAAAACTCACAAGGGACGGAGGTATCTGCTGGCTCTGTTCTCCATCCACCAAAGTCATACGGGAAGTGCCCGTGCATAATGGCCAAAGGATATTTAACATTGGGATGCTCATCAAAACCTTCTGGCAGGAGAATGTGCGCGCCCAAATACATATCTCTTCCCCAGAATTCACTGAGAAGGTCACTCTTGATTTTGACGTGCTTAATGTACTTAGCGTCTTCTGGTGGTGTAATAGGAGGAATTTCCTGGTCCAGATCTATTTCTATGTTTCCGCCTTCCAGAATCCATACTTTTTTAGGCGTACTGTACAGGTTTCCTGGTGCTCTGTTCCACTGCTGCCCCTCTCCCCTATCCATAGGTAGTTTCACTGTATGTCCATCTGCTCTATTAAAAGTCTCGTACTTGTGTAGCAAGGCTTGA
>JBCDBC010000821.1:0-3423 GCA_039184535.1 Bacteroidota bacterium
CATTCATGGTGATGGACGGGATGTAGATCTTTTGGAGGAGGAAGGTATAGAAGACATGGATGCTTTCATCGCCGTAACAGGGGATTCAGAAACCAATATCATTTCCTGTTTGGTAGCCAGACATCACGGTGTAAGCAGGACCATAGCCCTGGTAGAAAATATAGATTATATCAGCCTTTCTCAGGACATAGGCATAGATACCCTCATCAACAAGAAGATGATTGCCATTAACAACATCTTCAGGTACGTACGTGAGGGACAGGTAGAAGCCCTTACCAGCTTACATGGAGTGGAATCTGAAGTACTGGAGTTTGCAGTCCATGAGAATAGCACCATCACCAGAAGCCCTATCAAGAAGCTGGGCTTTCCCAGGGAAGCAGTCATAGCAGGCATTATCAGAGGAGAAACAGCTATGATTCCCGGAGGAGATTCTCAAATCATGTCTGGCGATAGAGTAGTGGTATTCACCCTCCCTTCAGCTGTTCACAGAGTGGAGAAGTTTTTTAAGTAACAGCAAATGAAAAGGTATAAAAATCCCCTACAGGTTGTTGGTAAACTGCTTGTGTGCATGTTGTTCATCCTTTCCTCCCTGGAGGGAGTGGCACAGTTGGCTGATGCCAGAGCTGCTGTTTATCAGGCTTATCTGGATGGAAACGCTGCCCAGTGGGAGGAAGGCATGCGTATGTGGGAGAATTATCAGCGCACCCATAGTCTGTCAGAAAGAGATCAATATGATTTGGCTCTGGCTACTTACGGCTTGGCTGGGCTGTATATGGCTAAGGAGGAAAAAGGTAAGGTGGGTGCCCTTTTGAAAGAAACAGAAGAGCTGGCAGAAAAACTCCTCTCCAGTAAGCAATTTGAAAACCACGCCAAAGCCCTGCTGGGTGGATTGACAGGGCTGAAAATAGGACTAAGTCCTGCGAAAGCTATTTTTCTGGGGCCCAAAAGTATGAGCTATTTGAAAGATGCTGTAGATGAAGGGCCTACCTGTCCGGCAGCTTGGGTAGAGCTGGGTAATGCCCGCTACCATTCGCCAGCCTTATTCGGGGGAAGTACAGATGAAGCTATAGAATGCTTCCAGAAAGCTATCAAGCTCTACGAACAGCAAGCCATAGAAAAAAAGTCCAACTGGATGTACTTGCACAGCATAGCCTGGCTGGGACAAGCCTATGAAAGAAAAAACCAACTAACTAAAGCAAAAGCTACTTATCAAAAAGCCCTAAGGGAAGCGCCAGGCTTCAGATGGATACGGGATGAATTGATTTTAAATTTGAATTGAGAGAGAATTCCCATATTTATGGAGAAAAATTTCTATGATCGATCTCATGAGAATTGCCTCATTCTTTCTCCTAATCATCCTTTTAGCTTCCTGTGCACCATCAAATAGTCAAAATCCAGAGGAGGAATCTTCCATTGTAGAAGAAAAAGGGGTTGAACAGAACCCAGAGGTTGATCTGCTCACTTTCTCTGATGAAGTCGCTATAGACCCATCTTCATTAGAATTTGAGGGTGAAATTATCTTCACTAAGAGCTGGCAAGATGTCAATGGGGATAACATAGCGCTCTTTACCAAGAAAGAAGAGGAGCTATTTGTCTACCATTATGTGAGTAGGAAAGGAGAAGTAAAGCTGCTGAGGAGGATTTATCCTGACTTCGGCGCTGGGACACCCAGTCTCAAAAATGGAAGATTTCCCTTAATTTTTGGTGTATTTCTTCCTTGGCGATCAAATGCATGTGGGTATTTTTCGACTTGGGTAGCGTCATCTCGATTCCATATATGGTGCTAACTGCCTCAATAGCCCTTGTGGGCGAAATCATCGAACCAGCTTCCCTGAGGCGTCTTTCCAACTCTTTATAGAGTTTATACGCACAAAAGGAGATGCAGATATGCGCTTCTATCCTTCTCTTTCGATAGTGAAAGACAGGTCTGACTTTAAGGTCAGTTTTAGAAATCCTGAAAGCCTTCTCTATCTGCCATAGTTGTTGATAATTTGCCATCACCTCCTGGGAGCTGAGATCGCAGTTAGTCAGGTATCCCTTCAATCCATCCCACTTCTTGTCTTGCGCTATTTTTTGCTCATCTAGGCTGACCTTAAGCTCTCCATCCATGCTAAGGAACTTGTTGTATCCTCTATTATTCAGATGGGCTTTGGTCATTTTTCCCTTCCCTATGCTCTTCTTGAGCCTCTTAAGGCCTCTTTGGCGGTTATATTCGTCTTTACGTGCTCGCTTGGCAGAATAACTGATCACCAGATTCAAGTCTTCATCTCGCTTGAGCATGTTACTCTGGCCATCTTTGAGCTCCCAACTAAGTATTTTGCTTTTGATCGCTTGAGACTCCTGCTTGATTCGGGCACCAAGAATAAATTCATAGCCTCCTTCAACTAAGGCCCTAACATTTTTCTTTGATAACAATCCTGAATCTGCAATAACGACTAGTTTGCCTAGCTGATATCTCTTTTTGAATGCCTCAACGACTGGGATCATCGTATGGCCCTCAAACTTGTTACCCTCAAAGAGCTCATAAGCTAAGGGGTAGCCCTGAACACTTACTAAAAGACCAATCAGTATTTGGGGGTGTTTGTGTTTCCCTTCTTTAGAAAAGCCTGCTATGCGAAAATCATCCTCTCGGTCTGCCTTAAAATAGAGGGTAGTTACATCATAAAAGACTACTGCAAGATCAGCTCCTAGTATGTCAAGGGTGTGGCGGTAGCTGATCTGCTGAACTGCTTGGATGTAGGAGTTGTGAAATTTATCGAGGTAGCGGTAAATTTGATCAACTTCGTAAAAAACACCTAGATATTTTTGAAGATAGTCTATCGTCTTAAGTTTACTTAGCGGGAAGACTAGACGAGAGATCACTAGGTGGCGAAATAACTCTTCAGGGATCTGATTAAAGCCAATCTCATCAAAAATACGGCCTAGAACTAACTCAGGACCTAGTAACTTAACAGAATCAATACTTTCTATCATCAGATCGAGGAAATGTTGATCGTCCCCAAGCTCAAAATCCAACACTTGCTGCCCGTCCATTCTGGCAATTTGAGCCTTGCCTTCCAGGACAAGACGTTTTACCTCTGCTGGATCTGAGCTACTTCCGATGGTTTTGAGCATTCGATATTTTCCAGAACTCTTATCGATGATTTGGACACTGATAACCCCAGAAGGATTGCGTTTTTGACGAATAAACATACCCCAAATATACCCTGGGACACCCATAGGTGTCTCAAAATCACCCGTAAATGAGCAGAAATGACCTTTTTCAATATCGCTCGCCTAAAACGCGGAAGTCAGGAAAAAGGGGTTGAACAGAACCCAGAGGTTGATCTGCTCACTTTCTCTTATGAAGTCGCTATATACCCATCTTCATTATAATTTTAGGGTGAAATTATCTTCACTAAGAGCTGGCAAGATGTCAATGGG
>JBCDBC010000822.1:0-3420 GCA_039184535.1 Bacteroidota bacterium
CTCAATGATATATGGGTTTAGGGGGCCTTGCTCTAGTTGGCTCAGAAATGTTTGTTGCTCTTCCATTACTCTCTTTGATCGGCGAATTTGTCGTCTTGTCAGAAAAGTAGCCTATCATGCAGACCATGTTGCCGGACTTTTCTGCCAGTCAAATATAGTAGCTTTTTGCTCGCTATCCAGAAAGTTCTGCTCAATTGCCTGCTGTAGTAACTCTTCAAGTGTGATTAAAGTTAAAAAGGTATCACCAGATTCCGCAAAAAGGGCATCAGCCTCCGGGAAACCATAACTAAAGATGGCTAAAGTCGTGATCACAGTCGCTCCACTTTCCTTTAGGGCTTTAACCGCTTTCAGGCTACTTTTTCCGGTAGAGATCAGGTCTTCAATGACAACATAATGTTGGGCTTCAGATACTACCCCTTCCACCATGTTCTGCAATCCATGCCCTTTGGCCTTAGACCTGATATAGACCATGGGTAAGCCCAGCTCTTCCGCTACGAGCACGCCCCATGCTATAGCGCCAGTAGCTACGCCTGCTATACCATCAGCCTGGGGATATTCCTGTCTGATTCTATCTGCAAAAGAGCTAGCTATCACCTTTCTGATCTCTGGATAAGAAAGAAGCTTTCTATTATCGCAGTAGATGGGAGAATTCCATCCAGAACTCCAGGTATAGGGTTCTGTTGGATTGATGGAGACAGCTTTGATTTTTAGTAAATAGTCTGCAATTTTGAGTTTACCCACAGCAATTATCGTTGGCCTGTAAAGCTATGAAAATTTTTGCTCTGAATCTCTGTCTCGAATTTGAGCTAAGAAATAATCTAAGTACGTATCAGTTTGACTTGATCACCTTTGAGGAACTCATGGGCCACTTTTTTAAGGGACCAGAGTTTAGTGGTCAGAAGTTTTATGTGGAAGTAAATGCTGACAAGGAAACCTTCCTTTCTGAAGTCATGGATTTACAGAAGAATGAGGTGTGGAGGCAACTTGACGCTACAGTATGTTTTGTATTTAGAAGTGAAGAAAAGCTGGAAAGTTTTGTAGATGATTTCCGGGATAAGTTCAGGCATGTGGACGCCGCAGGTGGGTTAGTCCTAGATGAGAAAGGAAGGTATCTCTGCATATACAATAGAAGTAGGTGGACCCTCCCTAAGGGACATGTAGAGTGGAGAGAGCCAGAGGAAGATGCCGCTGTGAGAGAAGTAAAAGAAGAAACTGGACTTGTAGAAGTTACGTTACGAGAGAAAATAGGCAAGACTTATCATACATTTCGTAAGGGGAAGAAGTGGATATTAAAAACTACCCATTGGTATAGAATGAGTGCTACTTCAGACCAGGAACTGATACCTCAGAAAGATGAAGATATAACTGAGGTAGCTTGGAAAGATAAGGAAGAATGGCTGTCAGTTTCTTCTGAAAGTTATCCCCTTACCCGCTATTTGTTTGAAAAAGAGTTTGCCAGCAATTTGAATGTAGCTAAGCAAAAGTGAGAAGATATCTTCATACCTTATTCCCTAAATCAGGACCCCTTTATCTGATTGTATTCTTCCTTGTATTACCTCTACTATCTCCCGCTCAAGTAGCCTTTTGGCAAAAGTACTTTGGAGGAAGTGGGTTTGATCTGGGGCAGGAGGTCATCGTGAAAGAAGACGGCACCATCCTGGTGGCCGCAGAGGCCTACTCTTCGGATAAGTTTATGGAAGGCAATCATAGCAGTCAAAGTGATATTTGCCTTTTTCAGTACTCTACTCAGGAAATCATTTTCTGGAAGAAATTTTATGGTGGAAGTGGAGAAGAATCTATCTCCCAACTCATAGAGACCAAGGACGGAGGTTACGCTTTTATTGGTACTACAGGTTCACAGGACGGAGATATTAACAGGCCTAATGGGCAGTTGGATATTTGGGTAGTCAAGCTGGATGACCTAGGAAATATAGAATGGGCAGAGAATTATGGTGGGACTGGAAATGATAGAGGATTCGCCATATTAGAAACTTCTGATGGTGGATTCCTGATAGGAGGAGAGTCAGGGTCCATGAATGGAAATATGCTTTCTGAAAGACATAATGGCTTGGAATGTTGGATAGCCAAGCTGAATAAGAGAGGATCTATTCTTTGGGAAAGACATATAGGCGGAGATGCCAATGAGCGGATAGTAGCCCTTAAGGAGGTAACTCGGGAAGAATATACTGTGGTAAGTGCTTCAAGCTCCCGCAATGGAGATAAGGGAGACGCCTTCGGCAAGAAGGATGTATGGGTGCTTGGCTTGGATGCTGTAGGAAATATCATGTGGCAAAGCACCATAGGAGGGGAAGCTAATGATGACGTCCATGATGTGATCATAGACGCAGATGGAAATTTGTTGATGGCAGGTACTACCTTCTCTACCTCCATCCACATCCAGAAACAGCAAGGCAAAGGAGATGCCTGGCTACTTAAAACTACCAATAAAGGAGAGGTTATCTGGAGTAAAACCTTTGGGGGTTCCAGGGCAGACGGAGGTAGCAAGGTCATCCAAACCTATGACGGAGGCTATCTTCTGTGTGGAATGGCCCGTTCCATCAACGGAGATGTCCTCGCTAACAACGGCTACTATGATGGTTGGGTGATTAAAACCAATGCTTTTGGGACGGAAATATGGAGCAGGACTCTTGGCTACGAGGGTAAAGACATGCTTATGTCTGTACAAGAACTACCTGAGGGTGGATTCATAGGCGTAGGATTCTCAGAGCAGTTAGAGGAAGGTACCCAACTTCCTGGCCATAATGGTAATCTGGATATTTGGCTATGTAACTTCTCTGATCCCAAAAGATCGGGGGTTAAGCCTTTTATAACTCCGCCTGCCCTGGAGGGAATAGTCTACGCTAAAGGAAGTAGAAAACCCCTTGAAGCGAGTATTACCCTTACTGAGAATAAAACTTTGGCTCAGTTAGGTAAGGCTCAAACAGAAGGAGATGGTAGCTTTGTTACTCTGCTACCTACCTATGGACTAATTAGTATCAATGTACTTTCCCCAGGCTATCTATTTTTTGGGCAGGACTTAAGAATGGATACCCTCCAGAACAGAAGATCTGTAGAAAGAAATATTCAGCTAGAGCCTATCAGCATAGGAAGTACGCTCATTCTCCGAAATATTTATTTTGATACAGGGAAGTGGGACTTACTATCAGGATCCTTCCCTGAACTGGAAAGGCTTCATTCCTTCCTTGAACTTAATCCCAGGGTAGTGATAGAGGTAAGCGGCCACACAGATAATACCGGTAATAAAGACCAAAAAGTAGAACTCTCCCTCAACAGGGCCAATGCCGTTAGAGATTACCTGATGTCTAAAGGGATAGATGGAGATAGGCTTAGGGTAAAAGGATATGGGATGTATAGACCCATAGCGCCCAATACTTCCTACTCAGGCCGCCAGAAAAACAG
>JBCDBC010000823.1:0-3408 GCA_039184535.1 Bacteroidota bacterium
AGACGCTCCAGGCCCTGGGGCTGATAGTAGTATCATATCTTCATTACCTGAAGATTTAAGTGAGCGTATATACCAACTCAGAGCTTCCGGTGTTCCAGAAAGAGTGATTGAAGCCTATCTGATACGGGCCATCAATCAACAGAATAGAACGGGGGGAAACATAAATTCATCTCTTTCCATACCTACTATGGAAGACCCCTTATCACCAGGTGCTGATGCCAATCTGAACTTCAGCTACGACTCCACACAATATCAGTCTGACACTCCCAAGAAGGAGGCAGACCTAATCATAGAAAGATTTAAAGCCCAACAGTTTATTAAAGATGAATTAGAAAAAATTCGTCAAATAAACTTAACCAAGTATCAGGATTCCCTTCAGAAAAGATCCAGAGATAGTCTACAGACCTTTCGGAGTAGCATTTTTGGCCAGCATATTTTTGATACAAGGTATAGGTTTTTCACACAAAACTCATCAGTGATTCCTTCTGACAGATATGTGTTAGGTGAAGGGGATAATCTTATTATTGCGGTCTGGGGTAGTAGTGAACTGTATGAGTCTCTCACCCTGGATGCTGAAGGAGCTGTTTTTAGGCAATATTTGGGTAAGCTTCGCCTGGGAGGTCTGACACTAGCGCAAGCTAAGAAAGTCCTGACAGACAGATATAGGAGAATTGTAGCAGCGGGATCCAGGATTGAGATCTCCTTGGGCATTAATAAAGACCAAAAAGAAATAGCTGTGAATGTAGTAGGCTACGTAAAAAAACCAGGTCTACACACGGTGTCCCTAAATGCTACAGCACTTGAAGCCCTCTTTGAAGCAGCAGGTGTATCTGAAAACGGAAGTGTTAGAGCTATTAAAGTCATCAGAAATGACAAGGTAGTAGCAGAATTGGATCTATATGCCTACCTACTTGAAGGAAAACCTATTCCTAACATTACCAATAATGACTTTGTAGTGGTTCCTTCTCAAGGTAAGGTGGTCAGATTGACTGGGGATATAAGGCGTCCCATGTTCTATGAGCTAAAAGATCAAGAAACCCTAGAAGATCTATTCGGATTTGCTGGAGGGATGAATTATGATTCTAGGGCAAATGATGTCCGGCTAAGGAGAGTTACTGGAGATAAGATAAAATTAAGCAGCTTCAATCTGGAGGAGCAAGACCCGTCCTCCATCGTTCTGCAAGCAAATGATGATGTGTACGTAGAAGCTAAGCGTAAAGAAATCTATAATTATGTAGAAGCAAATGGATTCCTGCGTTATCCCGGAAGCTATCAGTTGTTACCTGGAGAAAGAGTAAGTGATCTTATTAGAAAAGCGGGGGGACTGGACACCACTGCGTTTTTAGGAAGAGCTTATATTACAAGAATCCTTTCTCCGGGAGAATTATCCCATATTCCCATTAACCTTCAGGGAGTCCTTGATGGAGACCCTTCTCAAAATATCCCTCTCCAATTCTTCGATCAGCTCCTGGTATTCTCTCAAAGTGACTACAGATACACAAAATATATCACCATTCAGGGATTAGTTAGAAGGCCAGGAGAATTCTTATTAGTAGATAAGATGAGCCTTAAAGACCTTATTTATATGGCTGGAGGCTTTGAGGAAAATGCCGACCTCACCAATATAGAACTTTCTAACTTCCTGGATCCTGAAGAACTAGACGTAAGAGAAAGGCTGGATTCTGAAGAGGCAGAATCAAATCAGGTAGAACAGGATTCTATAGAGAATATCCTATTTACCTATGTGTCTGCTGGCGAAAACTGGCGAGAAGATCCTACCCTGGATAACATTCTCCTAGATGAATATACCAATGTGAAAGTGTATTCCAAGTTCGATTTCATCTATCCTCAAAGCATGAGAATAGAAGGAGCTGTGGCAAGACCTGGCAATTATCGAATTGACCGGACCACCACCCTAAAGAATATGATCTATCGGGCAGGGGGCTTAACTCCAGCAGCAGATGTCAGGGAGATAGAACTGCACAGAAGAATAGAAATTGAAGATAAAGGGAAGTATGGAACCCTCTCTCCTGTTCCTGAAATTTTAAGAATTCGAATATTCGAAGACTGGCAGAATGACCAAACGGTAGACACTTTTAAAGTCTTTAACTACAAGAAGATCACTGTACGTTCTGAAACAGAGTTTTTTGAGCAGGGTTTTGTGGATATAAAAGGAAGGGTGAGAAAACCAGGTACCTACCCAATAGTACCTAACCTCACCATGAAGGATCTTCTTTACCAGGCTGGTGGTATCCTTCTGGGAGCTGATTTTAAAAACATAGAACTCTCGCGGGTTATTAATGTAGAAGACAGCACAGGTAACATTACCTCTAAACCTATTACCATCAGTCCCTTAGTGTTTGATCAGGACTGGCAAAATGATCCTGTGCTGGATACTATGCTCATTTTCCCATATGACCAGATATTTGTGCGAGAGGATCCAGACTTTAAATTACAACAAAGTGTATTCATCACTGGCGAAGTCAATATCCCAGATGAATATAATATGATCTCGGAATCCGAAAAGCTGACTTCTTTTGTTCAAAGAGCGGGGGGATTGACACCTATTGCCTATCCTAAGGGAGCGTCCATTTCCAGACCTGATATAGGATCTATTTCTATTAATCTGGCCAAGGCGCTAGCTAAACCCAATTCAAAGTATAACATTTCCCTATTGCCAGGAGACGAACTCATGGTCCCTCCTAAGGTAAATACAGTACAAATAGATGGAAACGTACTTAAACCAGGTACTATGGTCCTATACGAGCCAGGAAAGAAAAGCTTTAAGTACTATGTAAATTTAGCTGGTGGTTTTGACAGAAGAACCAAAAAGAAATTTAGTACCGTTACCTATGTAGACGGTAAGACTAAACGTGTCAAGAATATTGTTTTTGGGATAAAGTCTTACCCCAAAATAGAGCAGGGCACAGTTATAGAAATAGCAGCCAAGCCTGAGAAAACCGCAAGTGGTTTCTTTAGGGGGTTGCCAAGATTAAATATTCAGGATATACTTGCCTCAGCTACGGCTGTACTAACCTTTTACTTACTTATTGACACAACTTTCACCAACTGATGTTAAAGTTGAGTCTGAATCATTATGAGTAACCTGGATTCTATAAAAGACCGCATTAGCTTATACCTCACCTATTTGTATTCCAGGTGGCTATTTATCCTGCTTGTGGGGGCGCTAAGCGGACTACTTTTATACTTATATGCTTCCAGGAAACCTACCATCTACATAGCCACTACTATCTTCCACCCTGAGGCTAATGAGGCCCCTTCAGAGATAGACCTAAATAATCCCGCATCCTTTATCACCTCTACCCTGGGAGGCAATAATGCATCTGCTAACAACCAGATGATTGGAGTTATTCTTTCCAGAAGAATCAGTGAGCAGGTAGTAGGGAC
>JBCDBC010000824.1:0-3405 GCA_039184535.1 Bacteroidota bacterium
CGGGATCCTACATATGCGAAATAGTGGTGGGAGAACACAGGTTTAGAAGGAATTTTACAAAATAATCACTTTTCTCACATCCATCTGAACATCAGTGCAGTTAAACCGTAGAATCACGGTCTATCTGCACTGAATCATGAACCGCGCCGAACTTAACCACCCAGAGAAGGATTACTACGGAAAGGCCTTAGCTACAGTCCCTTTTGAGTCTATCGTCTCCTTAAAGCCTTTAATCCATTACTGGCTAGAAGCTACGGAAGAAGGAAATGAAATAGATGGCTTACTGGCACTTAGAGTTAGAGAACAATTAGCTGCCCATCCTTCTCTCCTAAGTCCCATTGATCATGTAGATTCGCTTAGGTCTCACAGGAGCCTGATTGATGTGCTGATGTCTGCTGTATTCCCGCCTGCCCTGAGAGAGGAAATCATGGGAGCTGCCTTAGCTCCTAACCTCACTGATCCTATTTACTATACTCCTCCCTATGAGAAACTTATGTATCTGTATGGAAAAGAGTTTCTCACCACCTATACCTACGACCATCAAAACAGCTTTAACAATCAGCTACTATTTGCCTGTAATCTCATTCTCAAAAAGAAATACAAAATAGATGCTTTTAAGGAGGCCCCCCTTTTCTTGCACCTGGAAGAGCCAGATAAGAATTTTCATAGGTACTATAAGTCTTCTCTTCATACCCGCTTTTTAGCCCTAAACAATAAAGAAGAGGAGCATATCCTTAAAGATAGAGACCTACATCGCCTCCTTCAGTATCCTAATGATGTAAAGCTTTGGCAGGAAACGCTCAAACCTGAGACGTATTCCATTGAGGGATTGGTTTTTCTCCACCTAATGGAGATGAGTGAGGAAGAAACCTTATCAGGTCTTACTTACGATCTTCTGTCCAGA
Organism: Bacteroidota bacterium; assembly: GCA_039184535.1. GTDB lineage: Bacteria > Bacteroidota > Bacteroidia > J057 > J057 > JBCBKZ01. The sequence continues at coordinate 905 of JBCDBC010000824.1, forward strand.
GACGCCCTCATTACAGAAAATAGAAGGTATGCGCTCCTTATGAGGCTGAGAAATCTGGTAAGGGTACCTGACCTGCAGTTTGGAATTCAATTACTTTCTGCCTGCCCTATGTTTCATCAGGCTACCGAAGATTCGCTTTGGAAAGAGATGAACCTCACAAAAAGTCTCTTTCCTGAAGACTTATTGGAAACAGAGGTTCTTTCTCCCCTTAAAAACGGAAAAATTGTGGTCCTGTCTGATCTGGAGCACATCTCAGCTCAACATCCTTATTTCCGTCAGCTGCTTGCCAATGGGTACCAGAATTTGGTCCTGGCCCCTCTTCAATCTACTGACGGACTCATAGGATTACTGGAGTTAGGCAGCACCTACAAGCATGCCATCAGCAATATCAATAGCCTCAAGATCCGGGAGATTCTCCCCATCTTTGCCCTGGCCTTAGAGAGAAGTCTGGTCGAATGTGAGAATAGAATTCAGGCATATATACAAGAAACCTATACCCATATCCACTCTTCAGTAGCATGGAAGTTTAGAGAATCTGCCATCAGCGCCATTTCTGGTGGGTCCGGCATTCTGCATAAACCTGATGAGATCATCTTCAAGCATGTCTACCCTCTTTATGGGGTTTCTGATATCAGATCCTCAACCATGGTGAGGAATCATGCCATACAGTCTGATCTGGTTCAGCAGCTTAGCCTGGCCCAGCAGGTTCTGAATGAGTCTCAGGTACTTCACCCTCTACCATTGGTAGAAAAGCTAAACTATAAAATAGAAGGATATAAAAAGAACATAGAAGACACCCTCCACTCAGGAGATGAGATCTCCATACTGGAATTGATCAGGGAAGAACTGGATCCTCTCTTTCTTCATCTAAGAACCAATTATACTGATCTGGAAAAAATCATTTCCCTCTATGAGAATACGCTGGAACCAGAAATGGGCTTTGTTTATAAAAGGAGGAAGGACTATGAGGAAAGTGTACAGCAGATCAATAGTTTACTCAGCAAACTCATAGAAGAAAAACAGGCGCAAGCCCAGGACATCTTTCCTCATTTCTTTTCTAAGACGCTCACAGACGGCATAGAGTACAATATGTATATAGGGGCCTCTATCAGACCCGACTTGCCTTTTGACCCTTTGCACCTTCAGCGTTTACGGCTATGGCAAATTATCACTACCTGTGAGCTGGCACGTAGAGCCGCTCAGCTAAAATCCCAATTAGCAGTATCCATGGACCTGGCTCATCTGATTCTGGTCCATAATTCTCCCTTGTCTATAGGCTTTAAAATGGATGAAAAGCAATTTGATGTGGATGGCTCCTTCAATGTGCAATATGAAATCATCAAGAAGCGGATTGATAAAGCTTATGTGACAGATAGCTATGAGAGAGTAACTCAGCCAGGTAAACTCAGCATAGTGTATACACACGAAAGAGATGCAGAAGAGTATCTTACCTATATCCACTATCTCTGTGAAAAAGAGTATCTGGAAGAGAAGATAGAATACCTGGACATAGAGCCCATGCAAGGCGTTCAGGGATTAAAAGCGCTCAGAGTGCCTATCAATCTTTATACCCCCGTTCTTCATGCTGAACCCAGTGTTAAAGGCCTTTTTAAGCAGAATAATTAGGGTTTTCAGCATTCCTTCAGTTTTATAATTGTTTTCCCACTTTGGAGAATCCTATATTTGAGAGATAGCAGGAAATTTATGAGGCGCTTAATTGGCATATGCTTGATATGGGTATTTCTGAGCTCTTGTGAGGAGCTGGCTCCCTCAGCTGAAATCCCTGTGTTCGTGAAGCTGGAAGAGGTTAGCCTGACAGATTTATCCGGTCAACGAATCAACAATCCTCCCGGGATCAGGGATGTGTGGGTATATGATCTACAAAGTTTTCAGGGAGCCTATTCTCTGTCAAACACTTTTCCAGTCCTTCCGTCGGAAAATGGTATACTGAGATTGGAAGCCGGGATTTTTGTAGATGGCCTATCTTCTTTCAGGAGAGCTTATCCATTTCTCCAGCCTACAGAAATAGAGGTAAACGTAGATCCAGCGGATACCCTCAGACTAAGACCCACTTTCAGGTACTTTAATTCTTCCGCTCTGGAAATCCCTTTTTCAGAATCCTTTGAAGGAGGTGTAAGTAAGCTGGTAACCACCATAAGTGATCCTAATAGTACCCGCATCATTGTAACCTCAGAAGATTCCTTTACAGGAAGTGCCTCAGGGAAAGTTACCTTCAATTCTTCTCAAAGCATTATGTTCTTACAAAGCAATGCTTTCTTTCCCTTACCACAGGGGAATGCAGAAGATGTATTTGTAGAAATAAGCTATAGAAACTCTGTTCCATTTACGGTAGGCCTGAACGCGATCTCTAACTCAGGGACCCAAAGTTTAACCCACCCTGTTACCTATAAAGGAAGTGACAATTGGAACACAGTATTTGTATATTTGACCCCTTTGCTGGACAATGTTCCTTTGAATTCCGTCTTTCAATTGTTTATCAG
>JBCDBC010000825.1:0-3398 GCA_039184535.1 Bacteroidota bacterium
ATATGAAGCTGTATTTCACGAAGTACCTGAAATTTATGGAGATATAGAACTCATGAGGCAGGTACTAGTCAATCTGTTAGAAAACGCTATAAAATATTCCGCTAGTAAGGAAAATCCTAAGATAGAATTTGGAAGCTATCAGGAAAAAGGCAGTTTAGAAGTGGCCTATTATGTAAAAGATAATGGAGTAGGATTTGAGCCTAAATACGCTGAAAAGATTTTTGGTGTATTTGAAAGGCTTCATCCTCCAGGCTCTTTTGAAGGGAGTGGAATTGGGCTTTCCATAGTGAAAAGAGCTATAGAATTACAAAATGGATCCGTCTGGGCAGAATCCATATTAGGGAGAGGCACTACATTTTTTTTCAGCTTGCCTGAGGAGTCACAAAAGGAATAATAGCACATGAAAACGCAACAACAAGAAATTCTCCTAATTGAAGACAATGAACTTGATGCTCATTTGGTAGAATTGTCTCTAAGCTCTATAGATGAAAACCTTAAGCTCACTTGGTTAGATAATGGAGAGAAATGCCTGGAGTATTTACGAGTGACTCCTAACCCTCCTAGAATGATCATCCTTGACCTCAAAATGCCAGGAATGGATGGGTTTGATACACTAGAACTAATCCGCAAGGAAAACCTAAAGAAATTCCCTATCATCATTTTCTCAGGTTCAAACCTTTCTGAGGATTCTCTCAGGTCCTACCAGCTAGGTGCAGATGACTTCTTTCAGAAGCCCTATGATTTCCTGGAAACTAAGGTAATGATACACGCTATCCTAAATAAATGGATGGTCAGCATCGCCTAAATTTTTATTACGTCATTTCATATACAAGCCTCTACCGTAATGACAAGGCATGCCTTGTTCCAACCTACATAGGTAAGGGGAAACATTTTTCGCACAAGCCATTACCATACTAGCTTTCTATAAAGTAGCAGAAAGGAGTTAAGTAACCCACCTCTATCTCTCCTCCCAAGAGATCTACCCCACTCACGCAAACTTATGCTGGTGCTCTTTAGGGATACTGAAATAGAAAGAGGCACCCTCCCCTAGTACACTCTCTCCCCATATTCTCCCGTCATGATGCTGAATCATACGCGCTACATTGGCCAGGCCTATTCCATAGCCAGGAAACTCCTCCCGATTATGCAATCGCTGGAAAACAGTGAATAATTTATTCGCAAAAGCACTATCAAAGCCAGCGCCGTTATCATGGATAGAGAAAACCACTTCTTCCTCCTTGTCTTCTGCTTGTATACTAATCCAGGTCTTTTCTTTCTTAGAGGAATACTTAACAGCATTCGAGATCAGGTTTTCCCAGACCAGTCTGAGCATACGAGAATCTGCCATACAGTTAGGAATATCATCCAGCTTCCAACTGATGTTTTGCTGAGGATGAGACTCCTTAAACTCTGTTAAAATCTCCAACACAAGAGCATGAGAATTGATCCAGCTCTTATCGGGTTTCGCGTTTCTATTCCGGGAATAAGCTAGTAAATCATCTATCATTTCTCCAAGTCGCTTAGAGGCTCCCATTACCCAACCTAGCCTGTCATTACCTGTCTGGCTTAGGTTATTTTCTTCCTCTAACTTGAGTAATTGTGAATATGAAATGATATGTCTGACCGGTGCACGTAAATCATGAGATACAGAGTAGACAAACTGCTCTAACTCATGATTGGTGTTCATTACCTCTTGTTCGGCCACTTTTTGATTATGAATACTTCTGGCTATCCCTATGATACTATGTTCTTCTCCATCTTTGTGAAAAAGGCTTTCGGTAGATTCCAGCCATATATATTGATTTGTATTTTTGCTGAGAATCCTGAACTCTAGTTTTACCGTTTGGCCCTCTTCAAGATTAGGTAAGGTTTCACTGTGATGCCTAAGTACCTTCACTACATCTTCTGGATGTACGGTCCTTTGTAGGAACTTACCTCCCATTTTCTGAAGATCATCTTCAGAGTACCCCAGTCTTTCAGTTAGGGACTTATTAGCAAACACATTTCTTTGTTTAATGAGATCATACACGTAAATAATAGCTGGGGAAGTAAACAGAATTCTATTTTGAAAATGAAGGGTCTCCTGAAGTTTCTCATTAGTCTCTTCCAGGCAAAATTCGGCTCTTTTCCTATCATCTATATTCCTGGCTATCCCTATAACCTTACAAATTTTTCCATCTTCACTTTTCTCAAATACACTTTCCGAGCACTCAAACCACACATAAATCTTCTCAAACTTATGAAGTAAGCGAAAGGAGATTCTTACCACCTGATCATCCTTTAAGGTGGGAAGGACGTTCAAGTAGTGATTCATCACTCTGTCCAGATCATCAGGGTGTACAAGGGTAGGAAGCAGTGCTTTTCCTATGTCAATCACCTCTTCCTCAGTGTAGCCCAACTCTATAAAAGTAGACCGGTTGACAAACTCATCCTGAAAACTGATGAGGTCAAATAGGTACACCATATCAGGAGAAGTAGATAGAATCTTATCCTGGAAGTAGAGGGACTCTTGCAGCTTACGTTCTCTCTCTTGGCTTTCAGTGACATCCTGGGTAGTGCCTATGGTCTTTCCTCTGGGGTTCTTACCAAAGATGGTATCCTTTAGCCATATATACGCCCCGTCCTTACCTAAATACCTGTAAGTAATAGAAACAGGAAAGGCTGCATGTTTTTTATTTCTGAATTCTGCTTTTCTCTCCCAATCATCAGGATGGATCCGCTCAATGGCTTTTTGAGTAGCATTCATAGGGGTAATCTCCCCCTCTTTAAAATGATGGATATCCAGGTAAGTATGGGTAAATTTAGTTTCCCCAGTCTCAGAATCCATTATCCAGGTACAGGAAGCAGTAGTTTTCTCTCCTGTTTCCAATAGTTGCTTTTGAACACTTAATTCAAGGGTGAGGGATTCTACATCTACGGCCTCTTTAATAACCAGGGCAACTGTATTTTCTCCTAGAAAGTGAGAACTCGCCTCATATAATCGGGGGCCCATTCTAGCATCCACAAAGGTTTCTAACCCAAGTGAAACAGTAGATTGGGTTTCTAGGGCTTTCATGAGGGAAGTAGGGAAGGGAGCCCCCCCATCAAAAGCCTGTGGATATAATTCTCGCTTTCTTTTCCCAATAAATTCTTCTTCCTGTAGGCCTGTGATCTGGAGCATTCTTTCATTCGCATACACATACCTGAAGTCCATATTATCCGCGGAAACCAACTCCATTATGGTCACCCCAAAAGGTAGTGTATCAGCAAGGGATTTGAAAAAGGTAGGTTTGATGGAAGTCATGATGTCTACTACATGCCTAATTTACAGAAGATCAACACCATTGTAAAGGTTTTAAATATGAAAATTTCTATAATCGAAATAGAGTAAACTATACTCATTTAGAGGAAGGAGCTTG
>JBCDBC010000826.1:0-3391 GCA_039184535.1 Bacteroidota bacterium
CTTCCAGAACTCTGCCTTGGCTATTTCCAGTTCTTTTAAGGCTCCATTCTTTTTCTCTAACGCCACAGTAAACTCTCCTGCAGGGGTATTTCCTTCCTCGAAGTATTTTTTAGTGAGTTGGTAGGCGAGTTCAGCAGACTGGTACTGATCCACCCAGACATCTATCAAGCTTTGCGCCAGCCTTAGGTTGCTATACAACCTGATAACCTCATTGGTAATTTGCTGGGCTATGACATTCTTTTCTTTTTTAACAGAAAGGATTTCATGTTCCTTTTTTCTTCTTTCTTTTTTAGTCCCAAAGATATCATAGGGAGAAATCCTCACAGAGAACCCTAGTGCATAGTTGAGGGTAGTTCTATCGGTAAGCTGAAAAGCGGAAACCGACCCATCATTTATGTTACTGAGAAAGCTTCCGGATCCGTAAGTCCCACTACCTAAAATGGCCAGGTTTCTGGTCCACTCTAGTTTGCTAGCCTGTAAATCATACTCCTTGGCCTTGATCTGGGAATCTTTCACATCCAACATAGGAGAATGAACCAAGGCTCGCTTGATCAAGGTATCCAGAGGAAGAATCTTATGTAAGCTTAGCTCATCTAAATCCTCTGATTGTCCCTTAACCACTAACAAGAGGCTAAACACACATACACAATAGCATACAATTCTCCTCCACATAACTATTCTCTACTTAACAGTTGAACTGAGGTGACACGTTTCCAAATTTGCTGGAAGGGATTCCTTTGCATAAAGGGTTTCTCTGTGAAGAGAAAAAACAGACTAGACAGAACTAAGAGTACAGGAATACAGACTATACCCTGGATCAGCAGGTTTTGCCAATAAGGACCCTGTACCGCGAGGTACTTGGTAAACTGTAGGAAGAGTTCCAGTAAGGGTAGATGAGTTAGATATATAGTGTAACATATCCCACCTATGATGCTTACCCATGAGATTCTCAGAAACTTCCCTACCAGATTAGACCTGAAAGCAGACATCATCAGCAAGGCCGTAGATGTAAGAAAGGCCACCGTTTGAGGTAATTCTTCACTCCAGGTGAAGAGCATAATGACAAAGGATAGGATACCTATAATATCCCATACCAGGGCAAACTTCTTTTCTCCTTTCGGTCTTTTTAAGTACCAGTCTGCAACCCAAAAGCCGATCAAGAAGTAAGGTAACTGACCGAGTAAAGTAAACTTCAGCGGAGTCCTATTCCATCCTGCCACCTGCATGATTACCAGCCAGCCAAGTATACTTATGCCCAAGAGCAAGGGCCTTCTTTTATCGGGTATCTTAGCGAATATCAGCTTGGCAAGGAGGGGAGCCAGAATGTAGAATTGTATCTCTATTTCCAGCGACCATGCTACAGGATTGATGACCGAGAATTCCTGATATACCAGGTAATGGACATAAAAAATACTGCTCAGATAATGTCCTATTATAGCCTGGTGTGAATAGATTCCTTTGATCAGCAGGATGAGGGCAAAGATGCTCATCCAAAAAACATAGGGCGGCTCTATACGGGTTAATCTTCTGCTGTAATACTTACCTAGCGGGATAGGTTTCTTCCCCTGCCCAAAAGATTTTGCAAATGGCAATGCCAGTATGAACCCGCTTATGGCGAAGAACAGTAATACGCCTATGCTCCCTCTACTTATGACATAAGGGATAAACTCTCCTTCATAAGAAGCGCTAATCTCCTGAGGAAAATACTTGAGCATTCGCTCACTCAGGTGCTGAAGGATCACCGGCATAATGGCGAGGAATCTCAATCCATCAATCTCAACTATATACCTTCCCCCGGAAGTTACTCTGCTCAGCTTGGCTTGGATGGTATGTATCCAGGTGTTACTCATGCAAGACCATTGCCGGAAGCGTTTTCAACAAAATTTTGATATCCATCCATAGAGAAAATTTCTCTGCATACTCATTGTCGAGTTGTTTTCGTTCGTCGGGACTAAGTTTGGCGTGAGCGAAATCATTTACCTGCCATAGACCCGTGATGCCTGCCGGGGCCAAAAAGCGACTGGCCCATTCATCACTGGTCAATTTCTCCGCTTCATACAATGGAAGGGGCCTATTACCCACTATGGACATATCTCCTTTGAGGACATTAAGCAGCTGAGGTAACTCATCCAGGCTGAGCCCCCTAATGACTTTACCTACTCTGGTAATTCTGGGATCGTTAGCAGCTTTGAAAAAGGTCTTGGATAATTCTCTTTCTTGCTCTTTTTCTATCTCTTCTTCGGAGGTCTGTCCTTCATCTGAAATTAAGAGCGTTCCACCTATGATTAGGTCTTCCAGCTTTTCTTCCTCCTCATCTTGGTAGGAGTTTAGGTGATCCATGCTGGAGATCAGCTGATCAGCATTTACCTTCATGGATCTAAACTTGTAGAAATCAAAAATTTTATATCCAGTCCCTACTCTCCTTGAAGTATAAAAGATGGGCCCCTTTGAATCTAACTTAATACAGAGAATGATAAACAGTAACAAAGGGCTTATCATGAGGAGAATGATGAGAGAAACAGCTATATCAAATATTCTTTTCCAGCGAGGCAATTGGAAAGTTTGTGGAGGGAATATATGCGTAGTTAGCGGAATGGCTTTTCTGACATATTTAAGGTCTTTTATTCTCCTTATGATTCTTTCTACCTCTACATCCAGATCATAGATATCATCCACATGAGGTCTTAGTTTTCTTGCTGCCCCCAAGTGACCACCCGCACAGACGACAATTCTGCTCCTCCTTTTGTAAGAAGGTACAGTGTTCAACATGAGAAACAATTTCTCTATGATCACTATATCTCTTTTCTCTATAAAGAATAATTCTGCACTTGCATCTTCTATAATTAGCTGGCCACTCAGCTTAAAAAAGTCGCTGAGAATCACTCTATACCCCCGTCCTTCAAATTTTGAGATGAAGTCAGGTTCTATATTTCCAGATACAAGAAGAGTCGAAGTTCTTTCTGTAACATTAGTGTTCATTCAGCATCAGGCTATTTGCCCCCACTTTTGATCAGAGATGGTTTTGTCTACTTTTATCTTTAGCTCCTCTGGATTGAAAGGCTTAGTGACATAGTCTGTTGCTCCAGCCTTCAGACAGTCAATTCTCACCTGACTACCCTTTTCTCCGGACACCATGATCACAGGTATATTAGCATAAAACCCACTGGTTCTAAGAAGTGAGAGAAAGCCCAACCCATCCAGTTCAGGCATATCCAAATCAGCTATGATGAGTGAACAATAGTGATAACTTTCTAGCCACTTCATAGCTTCTAAGCCATTAGTTACTGTGAATACATTGTATTCTGTAGTCAAGAAATTTGATAGGAATTGCCTGATGACTTTACTGTCATCTACTACTAGAACCGTCTTTTTCATATCCCATTATTAGTTA
>JBCDBC010000827.1:0-3387 GCA_039184535.1 Bacteroidota bacterium
AATCACCCACACAGGGATGAGTATGTCTAAAGCCCTTAGTCCTAAAAAAGCCAAAAACAAAAAAAGTGAGAGAATAGCAGTATTAGCGACTATCCTGCTTAGCCCCACAAATCCATGCTTTACCAGTGGGAGTAGGAGCTCGGTAGAATTTCCAAGAACATTGAACATATTTCCAGTACTCATAAAGATAGGGGTTGACAGATTTATTGCTAGAATCTATCTATATCTCATGTCCCAGGAATATAACCACCTTACTTCCTCTTTCTTCTGCGCTTACTTTTAGACTTGCCTTTGGGGCCACCATTTTCCTGAAAGAAGCCTTTCTTCTTTTTGCCATAGGGCCTTTTAGGCGCGGGATTCTCTGTTGCCTTGGATCTTTCTATGTTTAGCTCTACCCCTTCAAAGTGAACGCCTTCCAACGCATTAATCAATCGGCTACTTTCTCCTTCCTCTATCTCGAAGAAGCTAAACTTCCGCATGATTTCGATCTTCCCTATTTCAGCCTTGTTAGAGTCCAGGCCTTCATTGACCAGTCCTATCAGTCTGGCTGGCGTGAGGTGATTCTTTGAGCCCACATTGATGAATAAGCGGGAAAAGGGGGGCCTTCTCCGTCTTGAATATCCATCTCTGTCTCCAAACTCTCGATCCCGCTCTCTATCCCTTCTTCTCCTATCTGGTATATTCAGGTCCCGGGCATCTTTATAATAGGCCAGGAAGCGATTAAACTCAGCAGAAACTACGTGTTCTATCAGGTCCTCCTTGCTGAGCATAGACAGTTTCTCATGTATGGTGGGAAGAAAAGGCTCTATCTGCTGCTTATCTACTTCTACTTGCTCTATTCTATCTATCAGAGCTAGTAATTGGACGGAGCAGATCTCCTGTCCGCTTGGGACCATCTCCTGCTTAAACCTGACGCCTGAAGCTCTTTCTATGTCCCTGATTTTTCTTTTCTCCCGGGTATGGGTTATAGCCACAGAGATCCCCTTCTTTCCGGCTCTACCTGTACGTCCACTCCTATGTGTATAGGTCTCAGCCATATCTGGCAGGGTGAAATTGATCACGTGAGTGAGATCATCTACGTCCAGTCCTCTGGCTGCTACATCAGTGGCTACCAGGATTTGGATTTGGCGTCTTCTGAACCTTCTCATGACTTCATCCCGCTGTGCCTGAGACATATCACCGTGTAAAGCGTCTGCACTGTACCCATCATCTGCCAGCTTTAAGGCTATATCTTTTGTCTCTTTCCTGGTTCTACAGAATACTATTCCATAGATATCCGGGTTCAAATCTGCCAACCTTTTCAGCACCTCATACTTATCTCTGGCAGAAACCACATAAAATACGTGCTCCACAGAATCTGCTCCTCTGTTTCGTGCAGCTACAGAAAGCTGAATAGGGCTATCCATGTAGGTGCGCGTAACATCTATGATTTCGCGGGACATGGTGGCAGAGAATAGTAGGGTTTGCTTTTCCACTGGGGTTTCTGCGAGAATGGTTTCCAGGTCATCCTTGAACCCCATGGTGAGCATCTCATCAGCTTCATCCAGCACAACCCTTTCCACCTTGGCCAGCTTTAACACCTTTCTTCTAATTAGGTCTACTGTTCTTCCTGGTGTTCCTACGACAATCTGAGCGCCTCTTTTCAAGCCGCTTATTTGTTTGTCTATGCTGGAGCCACCATATACAGCCTGGATTTTTAGCCCCTTAACATGTTTGCTATAATCAGAGAGATCACTGGCTATTTGAAGGCATAGTTCTCTAGTAGGACATAGTATAATAGCCTGAGTATGTTTCTCTTCCACACTTACCAGTTCTATCAATGGCAGACCAAAGGCAGCGGTTTTTCCAGTTCCAGTTTGGGCGAGGGCAATCACATCCTGGTCGGAGGAAAGGATATGAGGAATCGTTTTTGCCTGTATGGGGGTAGGTTTCTCAAAGCCTAATTCCTGGATACCTGCTAAAATTTCTTCACTTAATCCCGTTTCTACAAAATTCTCCATGTACAAATTCTAAGCCCCAAAGGTGGGATTTTTCAAGATAGGATGCGTGAAAAAAGATGAAATATTAAGAAATTGTGAAGAAATTAGAGGGAAAGTGGAAAAGTAAGGTAAAAATTTAAAGAAAATTATACAAATACCATTTAATTCTCTTACCTTCATGATAAGTTCATAAGATGAAAAGTCTGTCTGGGCTTATTTTTTCACATTAACTTTTTTTGATGAACATTTTTGTAGCGAGATTAAATTTCAACACTCACGAATCTGACCTGCAGCAAGCTTTTGAGGAATTTGGAGTAGTTGATTCTGTGAAAATCATCACAGACAAATTTACTGGCAAATCTAAAGGCTATGGCTTTGTAGAAATGCCAAATGACGAAGAAGGTCAAGTAGCTATTGACAACCTGAACGACCAAGAATTTGACGGAAGAGTAATTGTAGTAAAGAAAGCTGAACCAAGAGAAAGAAGAGATGATCGTGGTGGATACGGAAACCGCGGTGGTGGCGGTGGTGGCGGCTATGGCAGAAGATATTAAGATCTAATCAAAATATTTTTTGGGCTCGGGCTGTCTGTTTTACAGACAGCCCTTACTTTTTTATCTTCTCCTGTATACTTTCCTTAAATCCTCTGCAAACAGTATAAAGGGATCCTTACTAAATGTAACAAAGTCAGCTGCACTTGCATGTCCGGGATAAGGCCCGTAATGATGTGAAGTTCTGGCATTCCTCCATACCATTAACCAGGAGATCTTAGAAGCTACTGGATCATTCTTAATAGGCCTAAGTACTTTCTCTGTCCACCATGTAGGATCTGGAATACTTTCCAGCCCGGTTTCACTCATAGTAGCTATTTTCCCCTTTTCCTCGGCCAATTCCACCACTATTCTAAGCCTCCTCAACATATCTTCCGTATTCCCCCCATTCTTAAAGTCATGGTAATCATCTATTCCTAATATGTCTACATATTCATCCCCAGGATACCTTTCCAGATAGTGTTCCTTGCTGTTAACTATGTCTGGTGAATAGCAGTAGAGAATGTTATGGAGGCCCTTGGTATCTCTTAGATATTCTACCGTGAAGCGGAAAAGCTGCTTATACTCCTCTTCAGTACAGTGGTCTTTTCCCCACCAGAACCAGCTACCAGTATGTTCATGAAAGGGCCTGAAAACTATGGGTACATTTCTTTTTTTGAGAAAACCCACTCTTAGCTCTTCCACAAATTCTGCAAAGAGATCCAATTTCCTGAGGTAAGCCTCATGATGTTCTCCTCCGAGCAGAATGGTACTTACTACCTTCTCTCCTACTTCCCAACTATCTCCTCCCGTCACAAAATTATCTACGTGCCAACTGATTTCATTAATGCCCCCCAGTTTATAGGCCTGTTTCATCC
>JBCDBC010000828.1:0-3383 GCA_039184535.1 Bacteroidota bacterium
GCTAATATGTCCTTCAGGAAAGCTTTTTCCAGCTTCCAGACATACTGCATGACCTGCTCTTCTGCCTTGGTTAATTCTTTCATGAAGGCAATATAATGATAAAATTAGTTTAATAACTATTTTTATAGTCATAAAATTAAAAAGATAGTTTTGTCACATAAATTTTGCTTAAGAAAGAATGATATTAGCTTTAAGGCGATTATCACCACTACCTATGCATCTCTCCTACATACCTATCAACCTCAAACTCTCAGAGGTTTTCACCATAGCCCATGATCAGCGATCTGAACAGGAAGCCATCATAGTGGGTCTTAGGTGGGGAGATTATGCAGGCATAGGTCAAAGCACCGCCAGCAAATATTATGATGTAAGCATAGAGTACATGATCCGGGGCCTGGAAGCCGTAAAGCCTTTTCTGGAAGGGATGGAAGCAGGATATTTACTCAGTCCTGAAGAGTTTTGGGAAAACATTTATCCCTACTTCACAGATAATCACTTTGCTTTATCTGCCTTAGACATGGCCTATCATGATCTATATGGAAAAGTTCAGGATCATAGGCTGCATGAGCTATGGGGACTCAAGCCTGATGATGCTCCTCTCACCAATTATACCATAGGGATAGCTTCCATTTCAGAAATGAAAGAGAAAATTCAGGCTACTCCCTGGCCTCTCTACAAAATCAAGCTGGGCACTGAGCATGACCTCGAAATCATCCAGGCATTGCGAGAAGTAACAGACGCACCTTTTAGAGTAGATGCCAATTGTGCCTGGACAGCAGACTTCTGCAAAGACATAGCACCCAAGCTCAAAGCCCTTAGCGTAGAGTTTATAGAACAGCCCCTGAAAGCAGAGGATTGGGAAGGGATGAAGGAGGTGTACCCTGATAGTCCTCTCCCCTATCTGGCAGATGAAAGCTGCAAATCTGAAGCAGATGTAGAAAAGTGCTATGGCCACTTTCACGGAATCAACATCAAGCTGCCCAAATGTGGTGGACTTACCCCTGCCTTGAGAATGATCAGAAAAGCTAAGGAACTCAATATGCAGGTCATGCTAGGCTGTATGACTGAATCCATCATTGGGATTTCTGCCATTTCTCAGCTCGCGCCTCTCCTGGACTATATAGATGTGGATGGTGCCATGACCGTAATTAATGATGTGGCGGAAGGCATTAAGCTTGAGAATGGCAAAATTCACTATTCTGATCTTCCAGGGATAGGGGCTACACTATTACCTGAATTTCAGAACCAACTGTTAAAAAGCTAAGCCAAAGAGCTTTTCAGTACCAATCATGGATTCTTAGCTCTTTCAGAGAGCTACTAACACTTAATCTTATGGTCCTACTGCTACTTATTCTCCTAAGTGTATTGTTCATCATTCTTTCTATTACCAGACTGAACCTTCATCCATTTCTGGCACTCATCATTACTACTTTTCTATTCGGACTTTTTGCGGGAATCCCGCTAAGTGAACTTCTCACTACCATCAACCAGGGATTTGGTGGGACCATAGGCAACATAGGTCTGCTCATCATTTTTGGATTAATCATAGGGGCCTTCCTGGAAAAATCAGGTGGAGCCTTTACCCTGGCTAGCACTGTTCTCCAATGGGTAGGTACCAAAAGCATACACGCCGCCATGGGCATTATAGGCTACATAGTTTCCATTCCGGTATTCGCAGACAGTGGCTTCATCATCCTTTCTTCTCTTAATAAAGCCCTTTCTAACAAAGCAAAGGTCTCCGTAGCAGGAACAGCCATAGCTTTATCTATGGGCCTCATCGCAACCCATACCATGGTACCACCTACCCCTGGGCCTATTGCAGCGGCAAGCCTGTTGGACGCAGACCTGGGGAGAGTCATCCTGATTGGGCTCTTTGCCAGTCTGGGTGCTTTGGCCGTAGCTATTACTTTTGCGAAACGATTTGCCGCAAATTTTGAGGTGGAATTAGTCCATTCTCCAGAAAAAGCATCTACTCCTACAGAAACGGAAAGACCAGAAGCGCTTAAAGCATTCCTGCCCATCATCATCCCCATTATTCTTATCATCATTAAATCAGTTGCCGAGTTTCCTTCCCAGCCCTTTGGACAAAGTACCTTCATAGATTTCTGGATATTTATGGGAAATCCGGTGGTGGCTTTATTCATAGGAATGCTATTGGCTTTTCTCTTACCCAAGAAAATTGACAAAAGTATGTTAGGTACTTCCGGCTGGATAGGAGAAGCCCTTCAACAGGCTGCCATCATCATTCTGATTACAGGTGCAGGAGGAGCCTTTGGAAAGGTGCTTCAAGCCTCAGGCGTAGGAGAAGTACTGGAGAATATGGTGGGAGGTGCCAAAATAGGGATTTGGCTACCCTTTTTGGTAGCGGCTGCCCTCAAGACTGCTCAGGGTTCTTCTACGGTAGCCCTCATCACTACAGCCTCCATCATGGCACCCTTATTACCCTCTCTTGGGTTGGATAGTGAAATATCGCGGGCCCTAGCTGTGGTAGCCATAGGAGCTGGCTCAGCGGTAGTTTCTCATGCTAATGACAGTTTTTTCTGGGTAGTAACCCAAATGACTGGTATGAACGTCCGCCAGGGGTATCTCTTACAAAGTCTGGGTTCTGGAATCACAGGCCTTAGTGCCATGATCCTACTATTTATCCTTAGTCTGTTTCTCTAGCTCTTGCTCATACTATGAAACTCATCAATACTGCCAGCGGTATTTTTCTCGATCACAAAGGAGAATACTTCCACTTACCCATATCGTGGGATGAACTCATCAATAGATCTGATCTACATGCTTTTTTGAAAGATTTTGTAAGGGAGAATTCCCCTACTCCTTCAGAAAGAGTGGGAGAATTTCTTATGCCGCCCATTGGTAGGCAGGAGATTTGGGCCAGTGGGGTAACCTACCTAAGGAGCAGGGAAGCCCGCATGGAGGAATCCAAGGAAGCGGGTGGAGATGACTTTTACGAGCGGGTATATGATGCAGACCGACCAGAGCTATTCTTCAAAGCGGGTCAGGGGAAAGCCGTGGGAAGTGGCCAAAAGGTCCGGATCCGAAAAGATGCCAACTGGAACGTGCCAGAACCAGAGTTTACCCTGGTCATCAACTCTCAAGCAGAAATTGTAGGTTATACCATAGGGAATGATATGAGTTCCCGAGACATAGAGGGAGAAAATCCTCTCTACCTCCCACAAGCCAAAACCTATGATGGTTCAGCCGCTATTGGCCCATGTGTGTGGGTGCCCACTAAACCTATGTCATCTTCTACCACCATCACCCTGGAAATTCTAAGAAAAGAACAGCAGGTATTCATGGGAGAAACTTCAGTAAGTCAAATGAAAAGGAATTTTGAAGAGCTCGTATCCTGGCTTTTTAAAGAAATGAGCTTTTCC
>JBCDBC010000829.1:0-3382 GCA_039184535.1 Bacteroidota bacterium
CATACTGAGTTTTCAGTATGGCTCATATTCTTTTTTAGAGAAGAGATATCTACTTCTTGAATATGTGTTTCTAAGAAAATTTTACCACGAATTCACTAATTCTCACGAATAATTCTTCGTGTTGATTGGTGTATTCGTGGCAACTATAAATTAAGTAAGAGACTAATCTGGATATCAATCCTTCTTAAGCAGTCCTATCTGTTTTCCAATGATCTGGTCTACGGTACGGTCTGGGAGATATTTGGGGAGCGTATAATTGGCCATCTTTCCTTTGAGAAAGGCATAATAGGTTTTGGGTTTGGGTGATTCATGTATCCCCAGAATTTTACTTCCCAGAAATTTAGCTGGCAGGCCGTCTTTCCCCATTTCCTGAAAGTAGTCAGAGAAGTTGGAGAAGGCCTCATGGTAGGGAGTATCTTCAAAAGCATCAGTCTCTATTCCCTTCTCCCAAATAGCCGTAATGATAGGCCCAGGAGCTATGATGATTACATCAATCCCATAAATCTGTAGTTCTCTCCTTAAGCTATGGGAGATGCCTTCTACCGCATGCTTGGTCCCTATGTAAGGCGCTATAAAAGGGGCAGCGATTTGTCCGCCTACAGAACTGATATTGATAATTCTTCCTGGAGTTCCTGAAAACTCCTTTGTAGCGCCTAATAAGGGAAGGAAGTTTTGGGTAACGTCTATCAACCCAATGACGTTCACATCAAACTGCTGACGAATTCTGTCCATCTCAATGTGCTGTAAGGGTCCATCCACAGCTATTCCGGCATTATTGATCAGGCAGCCTAGCGTTTCTCCATTAAGATCTTTTTCTACCTGTTGACTGGCCTCTTTGATAGCTGCGCTGTTAGTAACATCCATTAGAAGGGGGGTAAAGCGCTCACCCAGTTCTTGCTGAAGTCGTTTGGCATCCTCCTCTTTCCTGACGCTTCCCCATACTCTGTATCCTTGTTTGGTGAATTGATCTGCACAAGCGTAGCCTATTCCTGTAGATACACCCGTAATCACGATGGTTTTGGGTCGGTTCATGATAATATGTTGGTTACATTATTTCTGAACCTAATCTAAGGGTATTTATTCCAAATTCGAAATATTTGAATGTTCAATCAATTCGTTTTTGCAATTCCTTTCCCAGTTTTGACTATTAATAACTAAATGGATGTCAGTATTTCCGTTTTGCCCTGATAGGGAGAGAGACGCCTAGCCACGGAATAAAAATGGCCGATTGTAAGTCGCTGATAAGAGCTGCATCCAGAGTTGCCCCATTCAAATAGAATCGGACTCCTGCTGATACGAGGCCTGTTTCTCCCGGGAAAATATAGTTTTCTGTAATGAAGGAGGCTTTTCTTCCCAAGGGTAAAGCACCTCCCAGGGTTATAGTAGGCGTACTTCCCACTTCTCCATCTGCAAAGCCATACCCAAGACCTACTGTCAGGTTTTTCTGCTCATTTCCTACGGTAGCCTGACCAAAGAACAAACCAAAGACCCCTACATCTACGCCAGGGATGGTCCCGAATAAGGTTCCTGCTGAAAGATGGAAAGATTCAGATGCTACTGGAAAAGAAAACTTAACGGTTCCCCATACAGGTGTACTGGTTCCATCAAAGAGGAACAAAGGAACTAAGCCCCCTCCCACGGAGATATTATCTGTAATTCCATAGCTAAACTGATTAAAGAGTACCCAGGTGTTTTGATAATATCCTTCCCCCTTTTTAAGTCCAAGGGCATTAGTCCCAAAGAAGTAGCGGGTGTAAGCATTAGATAAGAGAATTCTATCATAGACGTCTGAACCTGTAGTAACAAAGCCTTTGATAGATTTAATATTTTCTCTGGGGATTCCGATTTTCCCGAGCAGAATGGTTTCCATGATGACTGTATCTACACGAGATTCCAGGATTTTACCTTTGTAAGTGTTTCCGTCGGAAGTGCGGATGATCAGATTACTGCCTATGTACTCCTCATCTCTTTGCCTGAGCCACTCCTTGAATTCTATTCCATTGACGCTAATGACATCCTCTCTTAGAAAGGAGAACCTGTCATTTCCTTTACATGTGAGAACGGTAATTCGTTTCTTGGACTCTCCTACTAAGCTTCCAATGACATTTACGGGAACTTGGTCCTTTTTTATCAAGAATGTGTCACAGTCTGTCAAAATGTGGAGCTCAAGACTTGGTAGATTTTGTAGAGGAGATGCCGAAGTATCTATTGCAGATAGCTTAGAACATAGAACGCTTAAGAATAGAATTATAAAATAGTATCTCATGTAACTGTAGCTTTGGTACAAACCTGTGTTTCCAAACTTCCTTCCCTTAGATTTATTGCAATGAAAATGAATATGTCACCCAATATAGAGAATTCGTTCTCCTTCACTGTTCTTTAGCCCTTTCCTTAATCAATCATTCTTAGCTTGAAACGTATATTTTTTAGCTCTATATTTTTTGAAACGACTCAACAATAGGACTCCCAATGCTAATAAAAAAATAGCCATGCAAGCACCAATTACAGCTGCCAGGGTACTGAAACCATCCCTCTCGTTACTTTCAGGGGAATAACGAATAATATCACTAGTAAAGAGAGCACCTAAGGCCAAAGACCCTACTCCTCCAGCAGCGTATAAGCCCTTTTTAAAAGGAGAGTATTCTTTGCGATTTATCTTGACTATTTCTGAGATGGTAACCTCCCTATCCTCTATCCAAATACTACTCTGGCTGATCTCGCTGATTTTACCTCGTATGGCTGTCCTATTACCCCTTATCCAAATAGCCGTATAATCTCCAGTCATGAATCTTCTTACTACCTTGCCGTTACTTCTTTTGGTTATTACTAGAGAATACCCTTCAGGATGCTCTACATAGGTAGTCTTTGTAAAAGAAAGGAGTTTGGAATGTGGTATCCCAGGAACTTCATGTTGTGTGGAAACTTGAATAGGATACAGGCGTTCGATCTTGGCCTGATCACTTAACTTTGATGTGGTCCACATTAAGCTCTCAGCCCCAAGAGCTGTTTGCTGTATACCAAAGAAGGCTATGAAGAAGTAGATGACAGTTTTCATTTCACGAATTAACACATTTAGAAGAGTAATTCTGACAGCAACTACTCTTTCTCAGAAAGGTAACACCCGTTAATATAATTAGGGGCTGCACCTACGCCTATTCGTGAGGTTAACACGATCATCTAGCGTAAAGTACTTAGAAAGTTTTTTGGGTAAACTCGCCTGCCTAATACGAAAATGTTTCCCTAATACATCTGAGCTTATCTCAACTAAGACATCTCTAATTTATGTAGGACGGTTTTGGTAAGAAAAATGCTGCTTGCCTGCACACTAATTCTTTATTCCTCTCTAGCAATGAGGGAGAAAGCATAGTACAAAAAATTAATC
>JBCDBC010000830.1:0-3382 GCA_039184535.1 Bacteroidota bacterium
GCTGCTCTGTCAATCACTTCTGTTGAAAGGTCCCCGTTTTCCGCTCCTTGAATTAGGGCTTTCCACTGCCTATTAGTACCGGGCTCCAGTAAGTCATTGCCAGCACTAACCTGAGCAACTGCATCTCTTCCTCCAAACCAGTCTGTCATGACAAGTCCCTCAAATCCCCAATCATCTCTAAGGATGTCAGTCAATAAATAGGCACTTTCAGATGTGTAGGTGCCATTTATCTTATTGTAAGATGACATGATGGTCCAGGGTTGAGCCTTCTTAACCAAAATCTCAAACCCCTTCAGGTAAATTTCTCTTAGTGCCCTTTCGGAAATCATCACATCATTCATAAACCGCTCGGTCTCCTGGTTATTAGCTACGAAGTGTTTGACTGAGGTTCCCACTCCATTAGATTCTATGCCGTTAATTATAGCAGCTCCCATATGTCCTGTGAGAAAAGGGTCTTCAGAGAAATACTCAAAGTTTCTCCCGCATAAGGGGTGCCTGTGTATATTAGCCCCTGGTCCTAGTATCACATCTATTCCGTATTCCAGTGCCTCATTTCCCATGGCACCACCTATATCCAAGGCCAGGGATTCGTTCCATGTAGAAGCTATTAGGGTAGCTATGGGAAAGGCTGTACAGTAGTACGTTTTATCATCGCCCTCACGTGTGGGAAGGATTCTGAGACCCGCTGGTCCATCAGAAAGGTAGATAGTAGGGATACCCAGTCTAGGCGTAGGTACTATGGTGCCTACAGCGCCTGGTATGCCTTCTCCTTGTTTACCGGCGCCTATGGCAGAGGCAAGACCGGAGCCTTTCAATAAATGTATCTTCTCTTCAAGCGTCATTTGAGAAAGCACATCAGATACTCTTGATTCTATGGGTTGGCGATCATCTTCATAGGTATCCAGTTCCCCATTCCCATTCCTATCCATGAAAGTGTAACCATTAAGTGTCAGTTCCTGGATATCCTCCTTTTCAGTGTACTCACCTTCGAAATCCAGGAAGGTGGAAGAAATACTCCTCCATCCTATAAATGCGGCTATCACCAGGATTAACACGACTCCCAGGAGACTTAGCAGGATAATTTTTATCGGTTTATTCATGTTTGTTTAATTGTGGCTGTATGACACAAAAATAAGAAAAAATAATTCGTGTCAAATAGTCACAAAAAATATTATCTTGGGATTCATGGAAATAGAGGAAATTCTTGAGCACGGATTAGAACACTTCCTGCCCAATATTTCAGTAGACCTTGTCATCATCGGCTACAAAGGTGATAAACTTCAATGTCAGCTTCTCAAGCTAGAAGATAAGTGGGCGCTACCAGGTGGATATGTGAAAAGGGCGGAATCAGTAGATGATGCAGTTAAGCGCCTGCTGGCAGAGCGTACCTATCAGAAAGATCCACACCTGGCATTCTTATCGGTTTTCGGAGACAAAGACAGAAACTTCAAAAATGCTTTTAGGCAGTATTTCACGAGAAATAGTATGACCTGGAAAGAAGCCTATTGGATTAATGATCGCTTTGTTACCCTGGCATACTATACGCTGATAGATACTGAGTCCACTATCCTGGATCCCGGAGAAATTCATGAAGAGGTGGGATGGTTTGATTTTGATGATTTACCGCCTATGTGGTTAGACCATAGAGCCATTGTTGATAAAGCAAGGAGTCGATTAAAGGAAGATTGTAAACAGATCCCGGTAAGCTATAATCTACTTTCGGAAGAATTTACCATGCCTGAACTTCACCGATTACATCAAACCATACTAGAAGAAAAACTGGATCGTAGCCGATTCCAGAAAAAGATGCTTGCCACAGATATGTTTGAGCGCCTTCCCAAACTCAAAACAGACTCTCGCGGGAGTAACCCTTATAAGTACAGACTGAAGCAAGACACATAGGAATGTAGCATTAGGAGGAAAGCTAAATGTGCTAATTTGAATGAATGTGAATACTTTTACTCTGAGAGTGAGAATAGAAAGTTCATCTTGGCGTGGGAGTTAAGGAAAGTACTGTTAAAAGCAAGGTAGTTCGGTTAAGAACTCCTCTTACTTTTGGCTCCATCGGAGCCAAATATGGCAAGCCTTTTAGGGCACCATCATTAAAGGCACTGTAGGGGCCAACCCTAAATCATTATTTTCGATAAACGCTATCTTTGAAAGCATGAAAGTCCAACTGTCATTCATCTTCCTTCTGTTATTCAGTAGTCAATTAGTAGCACAGGTTCTTCCAACCGAATGGGTTGGCAATTGGAAGGGGACCGTAGATCTGTGGGCTTTTAACAGAAAGTCAGATACATTTCCTATGTCTCTGGACATACAGTCTCAGGATACTGCCCTGAGTTTTACCATCAATTATGCCTTTGACCCAGAGAAGCCGGACATCAGAAAGTATCAGCTTATTAAGATAGATTCCGTTAATGCTCACCTGGCCATAGACGAACAAAACAGTATTGTGCTGGATACCTATTTCAATGATAACTGCCTATACAACAGGTTTGCCGTAGGTCTTACAGATGTGCAAATGAGAATTTGCCTGGAAGGAGGTAGCATGTCCTACGAACTCATTTCCACTGCTAATGAAGCTGTCAGAACCAGTGGAGGAGAAATCATGGAAAATGACACCATACCGGATGTGTACAGCTATGAGGTCATGCAAATCATGAAGGCGAGATTGGTGAAGAATTAAGTTTATGTAAATACCCTGTCAAGATCTATCTCTAATCCAGGGAATAAATTTGTCGAAAGTATATCCTGATCCGTATAGGGCTGTTTCCCAATGAAAACCCCCTCTTCATTTCTGACATATTTAATCAAGCTTGGATCAGCAGGATGGACTAACCAGTATTCTCTTACCCCTGCTTCTTCATATAAAGAAAACTTGTCCTTCATTTCTTTTCGGCTATTGCCAGGAGAAAGAACTTCTACCACCAGGTCAGGTGCACCATTACAGCCCTGAATATCCAATTTGCTTTCATCACAAATCACACAAATATCTGGCTGAACGACAGTATCTGAGTCTTTTTGACTGGAAGGAAGCCTGACATCAAAAGGAGCCACAAATGAACGACAAGGATGTTCAATTAGAAAATGCCCAATGAATGCTTGAAGCCCACTTACAATTTTTTGATGTTGCACATTAGGCGCAGGGGGCATGAGAGCTATTTTCCCTTTGAGTAATTCAAGTCGTTCTTTGATATCCCATGTCAGGTAATCTGCATAGGTGTAAAGAGCATTCATATCCAATTGAGAAAGCTTAGTTACTGGCATAACTTTTCTGTTTGAAACAATTTAATAAAAACGCTATTATCGATGCCCCCTCCCTCCGGTGGGGCGAGTGTTAGCAGCCAGTATGACTTTACATGCAAAGTTAAAGGACAAA
>JBCDBC010000831.1:0-3375 GCA_039184535.1 Bacteroidota bacterium
ACCATAAAAGACAGCAAGCTTATCCTAGTAGGTTAAACAACAGTGGTACACGCTCTGTAAGTTTTACCTCCCAGCCCAGTAACATCTTTGGGAGATATGATCTGTCCTCATTTTATTATCTGATCAGCCAGTGGGTAGGGTTTAGACCCTAACAATTGAAAAAAGATTAGCGGGGGAGCCTTTAGGATTTTATCTCAAGGTTACCCCATTTTCTTATCTATTTTTTCCAGCAACCATTTTTGCTTGTGTGAGGGTGGTAATTCTAATACTTCTTCTTTTAAGAGGGTCAATTCCTTAGGAGAATAAGCTCTCATAAGTTTAATGAATCTGCGGGAAAAGACAGTATGAAAAGATATCATGCTATCAGGTACAGGCTTATTTTTTAAGAATTTGATAAAACTTTCTGCCTGGTTGATATGCCAGTCAGGTTCAGAGCTGTCAAATTCGTAGTGGGTTTGGAGCAGAAAACTTCTGGCAGATATTTCAAAAAGAAGATTCTGGAATTTCTGTTCGCTGAATAATTTCTGTGAATCCTCTAGTTTTCCTGAGAAAAAAGAAATGAATCCTTTTATGAATCTATAAGCCTCATCCCGATCATTGCCAGAAACATGATGAATTAACTCCTCAAGATATTTATCAGCTATGGAAACTAGTGATAGATTGACCAATACCGCAATAAAATTATATAGGTCTTTCCATTTTAAACTTCCATCCTGGAAAGCAACTCTTTCCTTTATTCCCCATTCAAACAGTCCCTGAAACTGCTTGGCATATTCCTGATCTCGAGAAGAATTAAGCTTCTTTACCAAAAAGTGCTGCATTAAGGTGTACAGATTTGCCAGCTCTACTTTGGAGAGATGGTTCTTCTCCTCAGACAAAAAAGTGATTAAGGATTCAGTATTGGGGATTTGATTATTATCCAAGATGTTGTGGGCATCCAAATAGACTTTCAGAAGCGTTTGGTTCACGAAAAGTTCCTCTGAAGATACGTTTTCGAAGAGATTCTCAGGAAGAAAATGCTTTATACTTACCCTCTCCTGGGTACTCTTTAATTTTATTCTCAAGGAAAGTTGAAGTTTTTCGTGTAACCACCAGCTATCAAGGGAGAAACTAATATTTTCAAGTAAATCCGAGCGGGTTCTTTGATTGGTTCTAACCTGAATTTGTTGATATTCTGTTTCCACTTCATACAACAAACGGTGATAGGTGGCATTCTTAAAGGGCTGCCTATCTAGTTCCCGTTTGACCTTTCTATATTGTTTTTCAAATAGCTCTATCTGGTTTTTGCTATTATAAAAGCGAAGGGTCTGGACTTTACGCTGTAAATCATCATTTCTAAAGGATAGCCACGCCACAAAGTCTTCTAAGCGTCCACTGAGGTCACTGGATAGTTTCCTAAATCGTGCATAATCAAATGAAAGGGCTGGATATAAGGTTGCCCAGATTTCTTCTGGACTCAAGGAAATAGGGTAAGAGTCTACCAGAATAGTGGCAAGCTTTTGGACGTATTGCTGCGTTTGGTTGAGTTCTGAATTAAGCCACCTGAGGAAGTGTTGGTGTTCTTCCTGGCTTAAGGATTCCATTATTTTCCAAACAACCCGCTTTTCCATAAGAGCTCCTTCCACAAGAGAATTACGCTCTCAAGTTATTATTTTCATACGAAAAAAGATATATATGAAAATAGAAATATCTCAAACGTGCTATTTCGGGCTACTCGCACGCTTTTCAGGGGCTTCAGAAAACCACTTGTTTAAAGCTTCTTCTATCCGCTCTTTCTTCACAGGTTTAGAAATGAAATCGTCCATTCCGGCGGCATAACACCTCTCCTGATCTTCTTTCATAGCATTTGCGGTCATGGCTATGATGAGCGGCCTAGGTTGGCCACCAGCTCTTTTGATGATTTCCTTGGTAGCTTCTATTCCATCCATTTCAGGCATTTGCATATCCATGAGTACCAGATCATAGGTAATGGTTTCTACCGCTTTTACGGCTTCCAGCCCATTAGAAGCGATATCTGGAATGTAGCCCAGCTTGCCCAGAATTCTGGTGGCTACCTTTTGATTTACCAGATTATCTTCTGCTACTAGTATCCGAATCTTACGGGTTTCGTTGGTAACTTCTTTTGTAGCTTTTTGCTGGTCTACCTGCCCTTTCTTAAGATCTTCTGCTGATTGTTTATTAATGAGTGCATTGATGATATGTTTACAAAGAGTAGCCTGTCTAACAGGCTTGTTCAGGTACACCTCAAACAAGTCTTTATCTGCCGGAGCCAGTTCTGCTCCCAGGGAGCTTAACATAATAATGGGCGTATGTAGATCTGGAAAGCTTTTTTTGATACTTCTGGCTAATTCAGCTCCATCCATGCCCGGCATCTGATAATCAAAGATAGCCAGATCAAAAAACTCCTGATTGATTAAATCCGGACCCTTTAGGGGATCAGATACAGTCAAAGATTTCAAACCCAGGTTTTTGCACTGCCAGGAAAGAATTTTGAGATTAGTGTGGTTGTCATCTACTAAGAGTACTCGCTTTCCTTTTAGGTCTTCAATATTACCCTGGAAGGGATTCTTTTGCTGAGAGACCCCTGTTTTGGCTAGGATAGTGAAGAAGAAGGTAGAGCCTTCTCCATCTTTACTTTCTACCCATATGTCTCCACCCATCAGATTCACTAGCTTTTTACAGATGGCTAACCCTAAACCAGTACCCCCATACTTTCTGGTAGTAGATGCATCTACCTGGGAGAATGACTCAAATAGTTTATGCATCTTATCTTCCGGAATTCCAATGCCAGTATCCTTAACGGCAAACTGGATGAGGTTATACTCTCCTCTCTTCTCTTTGAGACTGGTAGATACAAACACCTCTCCTACATGAGTAAATTTAATGGCATTATTCACCAGGTTAAGTAATACCTGACGGATGCGCGTTAGATCACTAATGATGGCCTTAGGTACATTCTGCTCACAATAATAAAGGAGCTCAAGCTTATTCTCTGCAGCTTTTGAGGATAGTAGATCCAGTACATCCTCTATGGGATTAATGATATCAAAGGATTGTTCCTCCAGCTCCATCTTCCCGGATTCTATTTTAGAATAGTCCAGAATGTCATTGATGATCCCCAGCAGATTTTCTCCACTGATACGGATGGTTTCTGCAAACTCACGCTGCTCTTCATCCAGATCTGTTTCCAGCATAAGGCCCGTCATTCCAATCACCGCATTCATAGGAGTCCTGATCTCGTGGCTCATAGTGGATAAGAACTGAGTTTTGGAGAGGGTGGCTTCTTCAGCCTTTTCTTTAGCTATGATAAGGGCCTGTTCTGCTTCCTTTTGAGGACTAATGTCTGTAATTCTCACCAGCAGAAAGGACTCATTG
>JBCDBC010000832.1:0-3374 GCA_039184535.1 Bacteroidota bacterium
GAACCCCAATAAAGATGACGTAATCAACTAGTCTCTTTGTGCAGCTATTTTCTTCGCACTCTTTTCAGCCGGTAAGGTAAAGTAGAAGGTGGTTCCCTGTCCCACGGCAGACCTTAACCACATTTTTCCTTTATGGATCTCCACGATCTTTTTACAAAGGGCAAGTCCCATTCCTAAGCCAGGGCTATCCTTCTTATTAAACTTTCTAAAGATGAGGAAGACCTCTTCGTATAACTCGGGACTTATGCCTATCCCGTTATCTTCCACAGCAAATACAAACCTGTCATTCTCCTCATCCAGAGAATGTGTTACGGTGATAATGGGATTTTCCTTCCCTCTAAACTTGATGGCATTCTCAAGCATATTCCTGAACAGACGGATCATCTGAATCCTGTCCGCCCAAATACTGGGGAGAGAGAAATAGTGAACCTTGGCATTATTAGAATGGATCTGGAATTCAAGTCCTGAGATGACCTCTTTCATAATCTCATTAAGATCCACGAAAATAGGCTGATACTGATTTTTTCCACTTAGAGAATAAATCAGTAACGCATCTATCAGGTCTTTCATCCTTTCTGCCTGCACACGTATTTTTTCAGTTGTCTCTTCCGGGCCTTTAGGAGGATTGCTTAATAATTGAGTGATTTGGTTCAGGGGGCCTTTTAGGTCTGTGGAAGCTACCTTGGAGAAATGCTCCATCTCAAAGTCTCTGGATTCCAGTTTTTTCTCTAGCTGGTCATGTTCAAAGACCAAGTTTCTCAACTCTGCTTCCAGTCGTTTTTCTTTTTCTATTTTCTGAAAGTAGAAGGTGGCCAGACTACTTCCTTTTTTGTAATCATGGTGCTGGACTACTCTCCCCCTTAGCCACATGATTTGGTTATTGGGCTTTGTTAGTCTTACCTCTAATACCCTACTCTCGTCATTCTGCAGGTTGTTTCTGGACTGTTTGATGAGTTCCTGATCATCCGGGATGAAGAGGTCTATTAACTTCTTTTGATCTATCAGGCTTTCCAGCTCGTACTGAGTAAATTCAGAAAAGGTACGGTTAGCATATACAATTCTCCCATCAGGGCCCACCTGAACTACCCCGTCATTCTGGGAGTCCATGAGCTCCTTGACAGAATTATCACGTTTGATGACAAAGTCAAACTGATACCTGGTATAGGAGGACAGGAAGTAGTACACCATGCTGGCAAAAGCATATATGTAGATGTATCTTTTGGTGTCAGGAGGTAGATCCGCGCCCATAAGAAAACTGCCTACAGTAAAGGCCAACATGAGACTTAGATAAATAACCATGTCCCGGTTACTATCATATATCAGTCCGGTAAAAATGGTGTAGACTGTGAGAAAAAGGACGCTGTATATGGAGAATTGAGAATAGAATAACTGCAGAAAAATACAGGCGGCTCCCAAAAAGATAAGGCCTATGATGTACTTCTTGATATGTTGCTTGAAATTGGGGAGAATCTGGTCAAGTAAGAAGATGGTGGCTGCAAACACAAAGCAGAGAACCATCAAAAGAGTATGGAAAAATTCTTGCTGAAGAAACCTGCCCAGGTCCCAGTAGGAAATGAAATTCCATACGGGAATAAAGATGAGGAGTAGTTTTTCTAATCCTAACCTCTGCAACCATGGATAATCCTGACTATCTGACATTCTTAACTCACAAATTTTGGTCTACAAAGAGCCTTTCATGAATGCATAACGAAAAACTATCTTCTTTATATGAAAAATTCACCTGATAGAGTGAAAACCACGGAAAAGTGATAGCTTTGCCGGATGAAAAAGAAGGTACTGATTGTAGACTTCGGATCGCAATATACGCAATTAATCGCCAGGAGGGTACGAGAAAATAACGTCTTTTGTGAAATCATCCCCTACACAAAGTTTACAGAGTTGACTGAGGACCTGGGCGGAGTGATACTTTCAGGAGGCCCCAGTTCAGTTAATGACGCAGACGCACCGGACATAGGATTTGATCACTTTATCGGAAAAATTCCTGTTTTAGGGATTTGTTATGGTGCTCAGCTAATAGCCAAAAAGTTTGATGGAGAAGTAGCAAGAAGTGATCACCGTGAGTATGGTAGGGCAGAGTTACAGCCGCAGAAAACCAATGAACTATTTGAAGGACTGGGCAAAGAGTCTCAGGTGTGGATGAGCCATGGAGACACCATCACACGTTTGCCTAATGCCTTCCACCTCATTGCCAGCACACAGTCTATAGAAGTAGCAGCTTTTCAACATGATGAACTTCCGCTTTACTGCTTACAGTTTCACCCGGAAGTGACCCATACCCTGGAAGGGTCTGAGATCATCGGAAACTTTCTCACTAGGGTATGTGGCCTAACACCAGACTGGACGCCGGCTGCTTTTATTGAAAGCACGGTAGGGACATTAAAAGAAGAGCTGAAAGGGGAGAATGTCATTTGTGGTCTGTCAGGAGGAGTAGACTCTACGGTAGCCGCTGTGCTAATCCAAAAGGCCATAGGGGACAGGCTTACTTGTATCTTTGTGGACAATGGTCTGCTGAGAAAAAATGAGTTCCAGGACGTATTGGAACAATATGTGCAGTTAGGCTTAAGGGTAATAGGAGTAGACGCCCGCAAACAGTTTCTCTCTGCATTAGCAGGAGTTTCTGACCCGGAACAAAAGAGGAAGATTATCGGTAAGGTATTCATAGACGTATTTCAGGAGGAAGCGCATAAGCTGACAGAGGTAAGCTACCTCGCACAAGGCACTATCTATCCTGACGTAATTGAAAGCGTCTCTGTAAAGGGACCTTCAGCTACCATAAAGTCTCACCACAATGTAGGCGGGCTTCCGGATACCATGAAACTCAAAGTGGTGGAACCCCTCAGAGCTTTATTCAAAGATGAAGTAAGAAAAGTAGGAAGAGACATGGGCCTACGCCACCAGTTTATAGGTAGGCATCCCTTCCCCGGGCCTGGTCTGGCCATTAGAATTCTTGGAGAAATTTCAGAAGAAAGAGTGACCCTTCTACAGGAAGTGGATCATATTTTTGTCAATGGACTGAAAGAGTTTGGCCTGTATGATGAGGTGTGGCAGGCATTTGTAGTCCTTTTACCAGTGTCCTCCGTAGGAGTAATGGGAGATGAGCGGACCTATGAGAATGTGGTCGCCTTGCGCTCTGTCAGTAGCGTGGATGGGATGACAGCAGATTGGTCTCGCTTACCCTACGACTTTCTGGCAGAAATCTCAAATCGCATCATCAATCAGGTGAAAGGAATCAACAGGGTGGTGTATGACATTAGTTCTAAACCACCTGCCACCATAGAATGGGAATAGTATAGGATTTGTATATTTGGAATCTTTCAAATACGAAACAAACAGTATGAAACTAGAAATCTATA
>JBCDBC010000833.1:0-3372 GCA_039184535.1 Bacteroidota bacterium
ATATCCTGATAGACCATTTGAAAGCTTTTCACAGGGAGATCTTATACTGAAATCATACCAGCAGGCAAATGCAGGTTTGAGCAAAATGTTCATCTTCTTAACCCTTATTGGGGCAGCCTTGTCCTTGTCCGGAATATTCTCCCTGGCAAGGTTAAACATAGCTAAACAAGAAAAAGAGATCGGGATCAGAAAAATCCTGGGGGCAAGTTTTTTTCAAATTCATATGATGATCAATAAAGAGTTTCTAGCTATTCTATCAGTTGCTGTACTTTTAGGAGGAATCCTGGGGAAATGGATGATAATTTCCTTGCTTGAAGCTACTTATTCCTATCATATTGAGGTAGAATTATGGCCAGTTTTTCTTGCGGCCAGCCTGATTTTTGGTGCGGGGCTGTTTACCACTAGCCTCACAATTTTAGAGGCAACTTTAGCAAACCCTGTTCACGCGGTGAGACAGGCTTAGTCTAAAAATGATGAAATATATAATCGCAAAATCTATGATGTAATTAAGCCACTTACATACTGCTGGATTCCAAACCTATTTACATTCTCAATACCTGTCTTAACAAGAAACAGGAATTGGGTAGGGATTTTCATGCCAGCTTTAAAGGGATAGGGATTCTATTCTCTAGATGGATGAGCTAGCTAAGCAGCTATCCAAAAGGGCTTACTATGACCAATTTTTAACTAATCAATTAACACTCAATGTTATGAAAACTTATTTGTTAACACGTATCAGTCTGACTTTTCTAGGGTTACTGTGGACCCAAATTTTGATTGGACAAAATATTGCCATTTCAGGTAAGTGGAAAGGGCTTATTGAAATCCCAAATATGGACCTTGAAATAAGGGTAACATTCCAGGAAGAAGGGTCAGTATGGACAGGGACACTTGATATCCCGGCCCAGAAAGTCAAGGGGATGGAACTGGCAGATCTTAAGGTGAGTAAGGAGTCCATCTCCTTTAGCTTGCCAGAGGTTCCAGGTGAGGCAGGATTTATTGGAAGCTACCTACAAAATGCGCAACGTGTAGAAGGAGAGTATTCTCAATCAGGTGCCAGCTTCCCTATGTGGTTTGAATTAGAGCAGGATGAGGCCATAGTTCCTATTGAGAAACTAAAACCTAAGATCCAGGCTTTCATTGAAGAAGGACTCAAAAGATCCCAAACACCAGGTTTGGCATTTGCCCTGATCCAGGCAGAAGATGTGGTGATGGCAGAAGGCTTTGGGTGGAGAGACCAAGGAGAAAAATTACCTGTAAGTGATGAAACTCTCTTCCCCATTGGATCGATTTCAAAAACTTTTACCGCTACTGGGCTCGCCATGCTGGAAGAAGAGGGAAAACTTGACATGGAATTGCCTATCAGAAGTTATATGCCTGAATTCTCCCTTTATGATGAATTTGCCTCTCGGCAGATCAATGTAGTCGACCTGCTTACACACCGCTCTGGATTGCCTCGTCATGATCTGTTATGGTACGGCTCTACACTCTCCAGGCAGGAACTTTTGCAGCGTCTGAAGTACCTAAAGCCTAATACTCCCTTTCGGACGAAATACCAATACCAAAACTTGATGTATATGCTGGCCGGAATGGTAACTGAAAAGGTGGGGGGCAGCTCCTGGGAAAGCTTTACAAAAGAGAACCTCTTCCACCCACTGGGTATGACTACTGCCAATTTTTCAACTACTGAGCTGCAAAAGAGCAAGAATTTTGCCCTGCCCTATAAGCTGAAGGCACAAGGCCTAACTCAAATTCCTTTCCGGGAGGCTACTCAGATAGGTCCCGCTGGTTCTATCAATGCCAACCTGAACGATATGATCAAATGGCTACAATTCCAGATGGGAAAAGGTTCACTAGAGGAGATGCAACTATTAAGTCAAAATCAGCTTGAGAAAATGCACAGCCCCCACGTTCTGATTCCAAAGGATGACGGAAATATGTACCCAGGGGTAAGCCACTATTCCTACGGGCTTGGCTGGTATATTTATGACTATCGTGGCCTGAAGGTGATAGAGCACGGAGGAAATATAGATGGATTTACCGCCTTGATCTACTTTATTCCTGAGCTTAAAATAGGGATGGCCATCCTGAGCAACTTAGCCCAGAATCCTCTACCAGAAATTCTCTCAAAGTATGTAACAGATTTAGTGGTAGAAGATGGAAAAATTGACTGGTTAGCTCTCCTTCAGTCGGACAATTCGATAAATGCCTCTTCAGCGGCTGAGAAAATTTCGAATGAGAATAGTATGAGCCCTCAGAGTCATGCACTTGGCAGTTATTGTGGAGAATTCAAGGATGATGGTTACGGGATTGTAAGCATTAAAAAAGACAGGGAAAAGCTTATGGCTCAGTACAACGATTTCAATTTTCCTCTTCAACACCTTCATTACAATATCTTTAGTTCATACAATGCACTAACAGCTGAGGAGATGAAGTTTCAATTTCACATGAACCTGGAAGGAGAGATATCAGCTGTGAGTATTAATATGGAAACTAAAGTAACCCCCATCCTCTTTAGAAGGGTGCCTCCAGCCAAGCAGTACGATGCTTCCTACCTTTCAAAACTGGCAGGCAATTATTATTTGGATGAGTTACTGATAAAGGTAGACTTATTAGGCAATAAACTGAAGCTTACGCTCCCAGGACAGAGCAGTTTAGAATTGCTTCCCTACCAGAATGATTCTTTCAAAATAAAGGATGCTCCTGGGCATGTGTTAGACTTTGTATTCGAAGGTGATAGGGTACATAAAATTCTTTTCAATGAGCCTGAAGGCGTTTATACTGTATTGAGACAGGATTAGGTATAGGTATTCAGATAATGATAGATGTTTGGGCTGCCCTTGGGTGGCCCTTCTTTATATTTTTAACCATAAATTGTGACGGATATATGAGTAGAGATAAAATCCTAATTCTTAAATGCAACAATGTTGCATTTAAGAAGATGCTTTGTACATTTGTAGCGTAACCGGATAGACATGATAGAAGAAAGTAGGCAAAAAATTCCTGTTCACCTCATCACTGGCTTTTTAGGATCTGGTAAAACTACCTTTTTGAACCATTTTATTAAGGAAAGACTCCCAGAGAGGATACTGGTCATAGAGAATGAATGTGGGGCTATCAATATTGATGGAGGACTCATCTTAGATGGAGTAGAAGAGGTGTTGGAATTAAGTGCTGGTTGTCTTTGTTGCTCTCTGTCTGACGGTTTATTGGATTTGTTAGAGTATGCTACCGAGAAGAGGTCTACCTATGACAGGCTGGTGATAGAGACTACCGGAATAGCAGATCCTTCCAGTATCGTTCAAGTATTTTTGACCAATCCATATGTAGAGCAGGTTTTCGAACTGGAACAGGTGATTTGTCTGGCAGATG
>JBCDBC010000834.1:0-3370 GCA_039184535.1 Bacteroidota bacterium
CGAGCACTTTCTTTCTCCCAGTATGGAAAGAGGCTAACTTCAGGGCATTCTCTATAGCCTCAGCACCAGAGTTACAGAGAAAGAGTGAATGATTCTCATAGCCAGAAAGTTCTCCCAGCTTGGCAGCCAGCTCTTTCTGAAGGCCATTCTGCACGGAGTTAGAATAGAAGGCCAGCTTTTTCAGTTGCTCCTCTATCCTGGACACAAAATGTGGGTGCGTATGGCCAATAGAGATGACGGCATGACCACCATACAGGTCCAGGTATTGGGTGCCTGCCTTATCCCATAACAAGGCACCTTCTGCCTTTATGGGTTCTATCTCAAAAGCGGGATATACGTTGAATAAGTCCATATCAGAATGCGAGTGCTTTAAGTTTGAGACCTAATTCTTCAGGAAAACCAAACATGAGATTCATATTTTGGACAGCCTGGCCGGAAGCACCTTTTAGAAGGTTATCCAGCATACTAATGATCAGGAGTTTGTCTCCATGCTTTTCCAAATGGAGAATGGCTTTATTGGTATTGACCACTTGTTTTAAGTGGGGGTTAGTCGAGGTCAAGTGGGTAAAAGGATGCCCATCATAGAAGTCAGAGAATAGTTCCTCGGCTTCTTCCAGTTCTCCTTCAAAATCCAGGTAGGCAGAGATAAATATTCCCCTGGGGAAATCGCCCCTCATAGGAATGAAGTTGATCTGGGTTTCATTTCCTGGGTGTAGCTGCTTCACAGATTGGTGGATTTCCCCCAAATGTTGATGGGAGAAAGCCTTATAGGTAGAGAGGTTGTTATTTCTCCAGCTAAAGTGGGTGGTTGAGACAGGCTTTTGCCCG
Organism: Bacteroidota bacterium; assembly: GCA_039184535.1. Classification (GTDB taxonomy): domain Bacteria; phylum Bacteroidota; class Bacteroidia; order J057; family J057; genus JBCBKZ01. Next base: position 829 of record JBCDBC010000834.1, read on the forward strand.
GCTCCGGTAGCACCTGTGATGCCATGCACATGTACCTCTTTGGGAAGCTTCCCAGCTTTAGCCAGTGGAAGTAGGGCCAGCTGTATGCAGGTCGCAAAACATCCTGGATTAGCTAGCTTATCGGTAGACCGGATATCCTCTCTATTGAGTTCTGGGAGGCCATACACAAATTCCTGGTTATCTGGCTTGAGGCGAAAATCTCTACTCAGGTCCACGATTTTGGTTCCTTCAGGTACTTTGTAATCCTTCAGGAAGGTACTACTCATGCCATGTCCTCCGCATAGGAAGAGTACATCTACTTTTGTAGAGGGAGATTTGACAAAGACTAAGTCTGTCTCCCCCAGCAAGTCGGCATGAATATCCGAGATGGCTTTTCCTTCCTGGCTGTTACTGGTAGCAAAGGCTATGTCTACCTCTGGATGGTTGAGTAGGATTCTGAATAATTCTCCTGCAGTATAGCCGGCCCCTCCTATGATTCCTGCTTTGATCATGATTTTTCCAGCATTGCGTGAAGTTTACTGGAGATGCCCAGAATTTTGGTAAATCCTTTCACATCCTCTCCAGACCATTCACGGTTCATCTCTCCGTAAGTCCCAAACTTGGCTGACATCATGTCATATTCTGACTCTATGCCCAGTATCTCGAATCTGTAAGGCTGTAATCTTAGTTGCACCTTGCCCGTTACGCGCTCCTGTGTATCTTCCAGGAAGACTTCAATGTTTCTCATAACTGGCTCCAGAAACTGTCCTTCGTGCAGGAGCATTCCATACCAGTTGGCTAGCTGCTCCTTCCAATACTGCTGCCATTTGGTGAGTACGTGTTTTTCCAGCAGGTGGTGCGCCTTAATGATGATGAGTGGAGCCGCCGCCTCGAAACCTACCCTTCCCTTAATCCCAATGATGGTATCTCCCACGTGTGTATCTCTTCCTACCCCGTAAGGCTGGGCTATTTCTTCCAACTGTTGGATGGCGTCCACCGCCTTCTCAAACATCTTTCCGTCTATTCCCTTCAATTCTCCTTTCTCAAAGTGAAGTGTATGAATAGCTTCTTCCTTCTTGCTTAACTGAGTGGGATAGGCCTCCTCAGGTAGATAGTCCCAGGAGTTCAGGGTTTCCTTTCCGCCTACGCTGGTCCCCCATAAGCCTTTGTTGATAGAATATTGGGCTTTCTCCCATGCTAGGTCTACGCCATGTGCTTTTAGGTACTCTACCTCTGCCTCACGTGATAGCTTCTGATCACGTATGGGGGTAATTACCTTGACACCCGGCGCCATGATATCGAAAGCCAAGTCAAAGCGTACCTGATCATTCCCGGCTCCTGTACTTCCGTGTGCGATGGACTCCGCTCCTATCTCTTTGGCATATTGGGCTATGGCAACTGCCTGAAAGGCCCTTTCTGCACTTACAGAGAGGGGGTAAGTATTATTCTTGAGAATATTCCCATAAATCAGGTACCTCACACAGTCCTGATAATAGTGCTGAACCTTATCCAGGGTAGTATGACTTTTGGCGCCTAGCATATAGGCTCTTTCTTCCGTGTGCTTGAGTTCCTCAGCGGAGAATCCTCCCGTATTCACGATAGCGGTATGTACTTCTAACCCAAGTTCTTCTCTTAGGTAAATGGCACAATAGGTAGTGTCCAGACCGCCACTAAAGGCTAAGACTACTTTTTTTGACATGGGTTAAACTTTATCTACGTCTTTGGAAAAGAGATTTTGTTTGATTTTTTGAAGGAGGGTGTTGGCCTTCCTTTTTCTGAGATGCTTTTTATAGCGCTCCCACCTTTCGTTCAGGCTGTTTTCTTTTTTCTCAGGTGCAGCAGTTACTTTGGCTACTTCTTTCTCAGGATCATACAGCATACCTGTACATAAGCATAACTTTTGCTCGTTTCTCGTGAGAATATCATAGTTAGGGCAGCTTTGGCAGCCACTCCAGAAGGTCTCATCTGTGGTCAGTTCCGAGAAAGTAACGGGTTTGTAGCCCAGCTCAGAGTTGATCTTCATGACCGCCAGAGAGGTGGTGATCCCGAACAGTTTGGAGTTAGGGTACTTTTTTCGGGAAAGCTCGAAGGCTTTGCGCTTAATCTTTTTGGCGAGGCCCAGCTTACGAAAGTCAGGGGAAACTATGAGGCCAGAGTTGGCAACGTACTTGTCATGCCCCCAGGTTTCTATGTAGCAAAAACCCGCAAACTTCTCATCAGCTAAGGCGATGATGGCTTTCCCTTCCCGAATTTTGGTCCTTATGTACTCAGGATCCCTTTTGGCAATACCCGTTCCGCGGGCCTTGGCCGCTTCTTCTATCACAAAGCAGATATCTTCTGCATAAGGGAGGTGCTGTTGTTCAGCTACCAAAACATGAATGTCCATGAGTAAATTAAGGTTCAGACGAGAAATGAAAAGAAAGAAAAAATGAAAAAAAATCCTAAGCTTAAGACTAAGCTTAGGATAGAAAATAAGTTTTTTGCTACTACACGTCTATTTCCCGAACTAGCAAGATGTGGTTCATAAGAACCCCGGTAACAATAACATTTGTCCCTTTTTGAA
>JBCDBC010000835.1:0-3369 GCA_039184535.1 Bacteroidota bacterium
CTTTAAGAATAAACGGGTCTGGATCACAGGTGCTTCTGATGGAATAGGGAAAGAACTAGCCATCCAATTAGCCAATGCAGGAGCAAAGATCATATTAAATGCCAGAAGCACGGAAAAACTGGAAGCAATCAAAAATAACCTAGCGGGAGACGACCATCTAGTCTATCCTATGGATTTACTAAAAGTAGATATGATCCCTGAGGCAGCTAAAGAGGTACTTTCTCAAGTAGGAGAAATAGACATTCTGGTGAATAATGCCGGTGTGTCCCAAAGATCCCTGATTAAGGATACTCTCCTGGAGGTAGACAGAAGAATCATGGAGATAAACCATTTTGCTGTCGTAGCTTTAACTAAAGCTGTCCTCCCCCAAATGATGGAAAGCAAAAGTGGCTTAATCATAGCTATAAGTAGTGTGGCCGGTAAAATAGGAACTCCCATGAGATCAGCCTATTGCGCCTCCAAGCATGCTGTGATAGGATTTATGGATTCCTTGAGAGCAGAAATGCATGCCCATAACATAAAGGCCATGGTAGTTACCCCAGGTTCTATCCAAACCAATATTTCCGTAAATGCGCTAGAAGGAGACGGAAAAAAGCACAATGTAACAGATCCATTGATAGCCAATGGAATTCCTGTAGAAGAGTGTGTGAGAAAGATCATCAAAGGCATACAAAGAGAAACCCCCGAACTGCTGATCGCAAAAGGCAAAGAAAAATTAGCTCCCTTAGTCAGAAGACTCTACCCCCGACTCTTATTCAAGATCATGACAAAGTTGAAAGCGACATAGGTAGCTTCTTAAGGCTGAATAGATAAGGATATGTTGAGGTGGATAATTCCCCCAGCTTGGGGTTTAAACCCCGAGCTAATAAGATGTGAAGACTGGCAAAGGCCCTGTTAAATAAGAACCTAGCCATCACCTCTATATTCCACACGAGTAAGAAAGATTCTGTAGAGATGCAATGCATTGCTTCTCTGCCTCTAAATAACAATAGAGATATGGCACAAATAAGTACTGAATTACAAGGTCATGTTTTCCTGGTCGGGCTGAATAGGCCAGAAAAACGAAATGCCTTTAGTTCCACCATGCTTGCTGAATTAGCAGATGCCTATGATCACATGGAGGAAAACGATCAGATCCGATGTGGTTTGTTGTTTGCCCATGGAGATCACTTTACGGCAGGCTTAGATTTGGGTGAAATTGCCCCTAAAATCATTCAAGGTGAACCCCTCATCCAGGAGGATAAAGTAGATCCCTGGGGTATATACACCAAGAAAAAGCGGACCAAACCTCTGGTAGTAGCGGTCAATGGGAAGTGCTTAACTCTGGGCATTGAGTTGGCCCTTGCTGGAGATATCATTGTGGCTTCTAGTGAAACCCTTTTTGCTCAAATAGAAGTCAAAAGAGGCATATACCCCTTTGGCGGAGCCACTGTACGGATGGTGGAAAGAATAGGCAGAGGGAATGCCATGCGCTATCTGTTAACGGGGGATACCTTCTCAGCAGAAACTGCTTACCGTATGGGGATGGTACAGGAGCTTACTGAACCGGGAGAACATCTTACCAAGGCCAAAGAGATTGCAGAAACCATCGCTAAACAGGCCCCTCTGGGAATTCATCAGACTCTACTCACTGCGGACATGGCTAGCACACAAGCTATACCCGAGGGTCTGGGAGAACATTTCCTGGTCACCATCAGACAACTGATGCAAACTGAAGATGGAATGGAGGGTTTCAAGTCCTTTCTTGAAAGGCGAGATGCCGTATTTGTGGGCAGATAGCGTAAATAGCTTACCGCATTTCTTATCTTAGCTCACCTTTCCTAAAAGTCAGATCTTTATCCAAATAATAACTCATGCAGTCTTTAACGATAAACAATTTATTTTCAGTAGCGGGTAAAACGGTTGTGGTGACCGGAGGTTCCAGAGGGATCGGATTGATGATAGCCCAAACCTTTGTAGAAAATGGCGCAAAAGTCTATATCTCTTCTCGTAAGGCCGAGGTATGTAATGCTGTAGCAGCAAAACTATCAGAGATAGGGAGCTGCCATTCTGTACCAGCGGACCTATCCACTGAAGAAGGCCGAAACGAATTAGTTAATTCCATCAAAGCAAATGAGGATGAACTCCATGTACTGGTTAATAATGCCGGAGCTTCGTGGGGAGCCCCCTTTGCTTCTCATCCGGAAGCAGGTTATGACAAGGTGCTGGGAATTAATGTCAAATCTATCTTTTTCCTGACACAGGGTCTTCTCCCTTTATTGGAGAAAGGAGCAAAAAAGAATGATCCAGCCAGAGTGATCAATGTAGGCTCCATAGATGGGATTAAGATTTCTCCTATGGACAACCTGCCATATGGGGCCAGTAAAGCCGCCGTTCACCATTTGACCAAAGGATTAGCCATCAAGTTAGGCGGCAAAAACATCAGCGTGAATGCCATAGCACCAGGTCCCTTTGAGAGTAAAATGACGCAAACTCTGTTAGACAGCTTTCAGGAACAAATTGAACGATCCTGCCCCTTAGGACGTATCGGACAACCTCAGGATATGGGAGGCATCGCTGTCTTTCTGTCGTCTGCTGCTGGTGCCTACCTGAATGGTGCGGTGATACCTGTAGATGGGGGGATACATCTGACGTAGATTCTCAAGGAGTTAAGGGGGGGAGCCAATGCCAATAATACCTGCTATTTTATCACCCCGGTGGGGAAAAGGGTATGGATAGTGCGTCAGCCGGGGTCTAGTCCATCAAGTCATCCTATACCATAACATTGGAAGCTTAATTTTTCATTCAAGCTGCTATGATAGAAACCCACAGATTACAAGAGATCCCGGCTGACCCCGCAATCCATTTCCTAAAGGCCCGCCGGGATGATAGAGGAAATAGATTGATTTTTATAACTACCTTATTAACTCCTTCAGAAAAGCTTTATCATAAGTATTCAACAGCTTAGTGAGTCCCTTCCACAATTCTTTGTCAGAACCATCTATGTGTCTTCTCACCCAAAATCCAAAGGAGTAAGAGCTATGCCAGGGATTATAAATATCCGTTCCGTACGCATCATATTCCGGCATGATAGAGCCATAACGCTGGTCCAATAGACTAAGACCAGTATAGTTGGGGTCGCTGTACAAGTTTCTCTGATACCAGTCTAGCTCAGTGTCCATGTCCATCTGATTATTCATGTGAACATAGCTTGCTGCCATTAAGCGGAAAAATCGCTTATACCGCTGATCGTAATGTGTCTGACAGCTTTCTCCCAAGACATAAGTATCAGGATCAGGAATCAGATTAGTATATCCCCATTTTACAATCTCAGGATTTACAAAAGAGAAAGGAAGGCTAGCGTCTTCTTTTTGATCCCTAGAAAAAGCC
>JBCDBC010000836.1:0-3369 GCA_039184535.1 Bacteroidota bacterium
AGGCCAGAAACATATGAGAATGATCAATAATCATAAGTATTCCCGCAAGGGCAAAGCCAGTAAATCGGCTTCCAAAGGGAAACCTATGAAGGGATTTCGCCTGAAGGAGGTAGATGCCTACTTGAGGTTTATTCTCTTTCTGGCATTTATAGGCATGCTATACATCTGGAATTCTCACTATGCGGTAAAGCAGGTGAGAAAAATGGAAGTATTGGAAAGGGAGGCTAATTCGCTGAAAGATAAATACCTGATGAAGCGTACCACCCTGAGCTCAGAAATCAGGTTGGCCCAGGTAAAAGAGAAAGCGGATTCTTTAGGGCTGAGACATGCCACTTCTCCTGTCTACCAATTATTGGCAGACAATCCGGAGGAAGAGATCATTCCCTTGCCAAGAATCCCCATTCCCGATAGCAGTAAAGTTGACAGTTTACAGCAGGACAGTACAAAAATAGAAGATCAGATAGCCTTACAATGAAATGAGGAGAGTTTCATCAAACATATTGAAACGTGTCTATTTGCTGATGGGAGCCTTCGTTCTCTTCGGCCTCATCATTGTATTCAAGGTCATGGGGCTTCAGTTTAACCAGTCTAAGTGGATGCAGAAGGCCCAGGAAGAAAAGGTCTTCTTTAAAAAGGTATTCGCTGACCGTGGAAACATCATGACCGAGAAGGGAGAAATCATGGCTACCAGCCTGCCATTCTTCCGAATAGCCATGGATGCTACCATAGTGGATACTGCTGACATAGAACATTTCCCTGATTCACTGTGGGCACTGGCTACCCTATTGACAGATCACTTTGGCGTGGACTACCTGGATACGGTTCAGGTAAATGATACCGTCTTTGAAACTTTCTGGCGAAGAGATACTGCTAAGCACGTCCACAAGATCAGAAAAGCCATAAGAGAACAAGACAGACATATCTACCTGACCAGACAGGTGGTAGACTTTAATAAGGTAAAAGAAATTAAAACCTGGCCCATCCTGAATAGAGGAAGATATAAGGGGGGGCTAGTTCTGGAGAAAATTCAAAACAGACGCTACTATCCGTATGGAGACTTAGCCAGAATCACACTGGGTATTATGGCTCATGATACGGTGGGGATAAGAGGGATAGAAGCTGCTTATAATGAAGACTTGAGAGGAATTGATGGATATACCCTCGCCCAGAAAGTTGCGGGTGGATCCTATATCCCTATGGATAGATATGGGCAGGAAGACACCAGAGACGGAAAGGATGTGGTGGTTACCCTGGATGTGGATCTTCAAGACATAGTAGAAAGAGCTTTGGAAAAAGGGGTGAAGAGGTTTGCTGCTAAATCAGGAACAGCAGTACTGATAGAAGTAGAAACCGGAAAGATTAAGGCCCTGGCCAACTACCCAGAAACCTACAACCACACAGTAGCTTCAGGGATAGAACCTGGATCAACCTTCAAGCTGGTCTCAGCAGTGGCTGCACTTGAAGACAAGCTGATAGAGTTGACAGACACTATAGATACAGGAGAAGGGAAGGCCCAGTATGATGATTGGGAAATATCTGACGATGCTGCCTACGGAAAGATTCCTTTTAAGAAGGTATTTGCCAGATCCAGTAATGTAGGGATGGCTAAGCTGATCAGTGAGGGATACGGAGAAATGCCAGAGCGTTACCTGGAACACTTAAAAAGATTCGGTTTCATGAAACCTGCTAACAATCAGTTGGTTGGTGAACCAGAGCCAGTGATTCACGAGCCGGGTGATGAGATGTGGAATATCACTACCCTGCCTTCTATGGCTTACGGATACTCCATCAAGGTTACGCCTCTCCAGATGGCAGCCTTCTATAATTCCCTGGCAAATAATGGAACATATGTGAGACCATGGTTGGTGAAGTCTGTTCAGAACAATGCTAAGGTGGTAAAAGAGTATGAAGCGGAAGTTTCTCCAGTACCAGTATGTAGTGATTCTACCATAGAAAAGGTGAAAGAACTGATGGTAGAAGTGGTGAATAACGGAACTGCCAGATATGCTTTCAGAAATATGCCTTTCCAGGTAGCGGGTAAGACCGGTACTGTGAGAAAGAACATAGGTGGAAGATATGTGAGGAAATATAGAGCCTCATTTGGCGGATTCTTCCCAGCAGATGAGCCAAGATATACTTGTTACATAGTTGTGGATGAGCCAGTAGGTAAGAGAATAGGGGGAGGTAATGTATCCGCTCCCATATTCAGAGAGATAGCCGAGAAAGTACAGCCCATGGATGTCATGTTGGCAAGTGTAAAAGCCAAGAAAGATTCTAAACCGGTTTCCCATCCAGTTAGGACTAAGGTACAGGCAAAAACAGCGGATAAAGTTTTTGCGGAGCTGGGACTAGCCAGAACGGCAGTTCCTGATTCTACCAGTTGGGTCATCCCAAGAAGTAATGGCCACCAGATTAATCTGGAAGCCTATGACCAGGGCCAGTCAAGAGTGCCTAATCTAAGAGGGATGAGTGCGAGAGATGCCCTCTTCATGATGGAGAATATGGGCGTGAATGTGAAGATCATAGGGCAGGGAAGAGTAAGAAGACAGTCCTTGCAGCCGGGCTTTATCATAGGAAAAGAAACAGCTATTACACTGTATTTAGGATGAAAAGGCTAATAGACCTACTTACAGGAATAGCAGTAGAAGAAATAAGAGGGGAAAAGGAAAGAGAGATTCGGGAGCTGAATTTTGACTCCCGGAAAGGTGAAGAAGATAGCCTCTTTGTTGCGATAAGAGGTACGATGGCAGATGGCCATCGGTTCATTGACAAGACGAAGGCAAAAACAATAGTGTGTGAAGCACTACCTGATAGCCTGAATGAAGGTGTTACCTATATCCGGTTAGCAAATTCCCGCAAGGCGCTTTCAGAACTGTCGGCCAACTTTTTTGATCGTCCGGCTGATCAGTTGAAAGTGATAGGAGTTACAGGTACCAATGGGAAGACTTCAGTAGCTACCCTCTTGTACAAAACCCTGAATAATCTGGGCCGCAAGACGGGACTGGTATCTACCATTGATTACCGCATAGGAGAGAAGATAATTCCTTCTACGCATACCACTCCAGACCCTATCAGACTTCATCAGATGTTTCTGCAGATGCTGGATGAAGGGTGTGAATATGTGTGTATGGAAGTGAGCAGCCACGCATTGTCTCAGGACAGAACGGCTTCCATTCCTTTTCAGGCCGCCATATTCACCAACATCACCCATGACCATCTGGACTACCATGGCACCTTTGCCAATTATATAGCCGCCAAGAAGATACTCTTCGACCAACTTCCTAAAGGCGCGCTGGCATTGGTCAACTTGGATGACAGAAACGGAAAGGTGATGGCGCAGAATACAGCCGGAAGAGTAAGGAGCTTTGC
>JBCDBC010000837.1:0-3366 GCA_039184535.1 Bacteroidota bacterium
GACAATGAACAGAGAAATTCCTTTGGTTCCTTTAGGGGCACCATCTATTCTGGCTAGCAGAAGGTGAATGACATTCTCTGTGGTAGTATAGTCGCCACAGGAGATATATATTTTTTGTCCTTTTATTTTGTAAGACCCATCTGGATTAGGACTTGCAGTAGTGGTGATGTCAGATAGGGAACTTCCAGCTTGAGGTTCTGTAAGGGCCATGGTTCCCTGCCACTTACCTGAGAACATATTAGGCAGATATTTTTCCTTATCACTATCTGTAGCAAATGACACAATCAGGTTGGCAGCACCAGTAGTAAGACCAGGAAATCCTGAAGCCGCGTTATTAGCTGCTGCTATGATAAAGTTGGCGCTAGAGGCTAACATATTAGGCATTTCCATGCCGCCTAATTCTGCAGGGGCCGTAGCGCCTAGCCACCCACCTTCTCCTGCGGCATCCATCATGGCTCTTACACTATGATGGACATGTACTTTCCCGTCATCATCCAGGTAAGGAGGATTTCTATCCATGTCTTCATAATGAGGATAGAGATGAGTGTCAGAAAACTGCTTACAGGCATCCAGCATCATCTGGCTGGACTCTTCATCATAAGCTGAAAAGTGGTCATAAGAAAAGAGGTCCTGCATTTTCTGAACCTCATACAGGCTGAAGCGCAGGTTGCGCATACTGAAGTATTGATTGGCCATTGGGGATCGCTTAATATATTATGTAAGATTTATCCAAATTTGGAATGCATGCATTGTAAATCTAACAAAATTCTGAGTATCTTCCTACACCATAATCATCATTTAAAGACTTACCCATGGCAGATACTATTACGTCAGAAAAAATTCTTGTCTCCCAACAAGGCTATGTTAAAACCATAGTACTTAACCAGCCCAAAAAGAAAAATGCCATGAGTAACGAAATGGCGATGCGACTGAGAGATGAAATATTGTCAAGCAGGGAGGACGACAGCGTACGTGTTATAATCCTGACCGGAGCCGGGGACAGCTTTTGTGCGGGAGCAGATCTTAATCCTGCTACCCTACAGCAAGGCAGTGATTTTGACGTAACGGCTTTTTTAAGAGAAGGCTATAATCCTGCCATTACTGCCATGCGCAGCATGGACAAACCTATCATAGCTAAAGTTAGGGGAGTTGCAGTAGGAGCAGGATTTAATTTTGTCCTGGCTTGCGACATGATTTATGCCGCGGAAAATGCCAGATTTAGCCAGATCTTTACACAGATAGGCTTAACTACAGATGCCGGAGGGGCCTATTTTATGCCTGAAAGACTAGGATATCACAAAGCCTTTGAGCTTATGGCTACCCACAAAGTCTTTGGTGCTAAAGAAGCAGAAAGCCTGGGATTAGTTAATCACGTACTCCCGGATGATAAGCTAGACCAGGAGGTACAGGATATGGCTGAAAGACTGGCAAATGGCCCTTACCTGGCTATCCAACGGACCAAGTCTAACCTACGGGCGGGGATCACCAGCAGCCTGGAAGACACCCTGGATCACGAAGCGGTAAACCAGGGCAAGAATTTTAAGTCTAAAGACTTCATGGAAGGCGTTGCCGCATTTCTACAGAAAAGAAAGCCTGATTTTAAGGGAGAATAGGCAAAATTCACTCAAAATGTGGATAAATCTGTGGATAATAGGTGGAAACTGCGTTAATAAGTGAGCTTGATTTTTTCTAACCCTCTGATGGTCAGTCGGTCGTATGAGGATTGGTCTATATGTATATGGAAATTTTCATTTCTTTCATGACTTTTAGCTAAAGTAGAAATGGTAATTTTCACGGGTTCTCTCGTTAATACTATTCATCATCACCTATAATCAAACCATGAGAAACGTATTCATGATTCTACTGTGTCTATTCATGTTGAACGTGAAGAATAAGGCACAAGACTGCACGGTCTATTTCCCTATGGAAGAAGGCGTATCTTTCGAACTCACTAACTACGATAAAAAGGGAAAGGTAAGCTCCACTGTAAAACACGAGGTCCTGGAGAACAGTCGAACCTCCAATGGAATGGAGTTAGCCGTTTCTAGTGTTACCACAGACAAAAAAGGCAATGAAGCAGTTGCCGTAGATTATGTTGTCAAATGCGATAATGGAGTATTCTTCATAGACATGAGAAACTTTGTCCCTGCTAATTCTCAGCAGAGTTTTAACAGTATGGGACTGGACGCAACCGTAGAAGGAGATTATCTGGCTTTCCCTAAGGACCTGCAGGTAGGAAAGAGTCTACCTGGAGGAAGTCTGAAGATCAGTGCGAGTATCATGAATATGACGGTGAACATTGTGGACAGAAAGGTAGAAGCAGAAGAAACAATCACTGTTCCTGCGGGGACCTATGATTGCATAAAGATCAGCTATACCGCAGAAGTGAAAATGGCTATCAACGTGGCTACTAAAATAGTAGAATGGTATAGCAAAGACGTAGGCATTGTACAGTCAGAAACCTACAACAGATCTGGAAAATTGATGGGGACCTCTAAACTCACCTCATTCTCCAGATAAGAAGCTATTCTCCAGCGTCATTCAAAACTCACTCATTCAACATTCTCTCACTCAAAATTAATTCATTAACCAACATGTATAAGACCCTAACCTCCATCTTCCTTTTTGTAGGTCTGATTTTGACAACTACCGCTCAGGACTGCAGCTTCTTCCCTATGGTAGAAGGGGCCACATTTGAAATCACCACTTATTCAGCAAGTGGGAAAGCTGAAGCCGTTACCTCTACCAAAGTAACTGAGGTGAAGAATATTTCCGGAGGCATATCGGCGATAGTCTCTAGCGAGATTACAGGAGGAGAGGTAAAAGAGAAGGTAGGCCTGTCCTACGAAGTAAAATGCGTCAATGGAGAACTCCAGATGAATATGGGCGACATGTTTAATACGGAGTCTATGCAGGATATGATGGGAAGCCAGGGAATGGATGTAGATATGAAAGTAGAATCAGATAATTTGATCTTTCCTAGCCGTATGGACGTCGGGAAAACCCTCCCAGATGCTACCATGAAAATGAGCATGAAAGCCATGGGTATGGAAATGGACATTACTACGATCATTTCCGAAAGAAAAGTGGAGAAAAAGGAAACGCTCACCACGCCTGCCGGCACCTTTGACTGTTACAAGATGACCTACCTGACCTCTACAGATGGCATGATGGGGATGAAGATGAACTTCAAGAGTACGGCCTGGTATAATGAGAAAGTAGGTATGGTAAGAACAGAAGACTATGACCAGTCAGGGAAGATCAATACTTATACAGAATTGACAGCCTTTAAAGAGTAGAGAGACTTCATACTACTTTATCACTTTAAGAATATATATCCCAAGACAGGATACCGGATGAAGCTCC
>JBCDBC010000838.1:0-3363 GCA_039184535.1 Bacteroidota bacterium
ATGGAGCCCTCTTTATCTGTTCATGTGTTCTTTAGTCTGTTCATGTGTTCTTTAGGAGAATTCTACTACCAGGTCATCCTGTTCTACCATGGTCTTTTCTCCTATATGAATTTTACTGATTTTCCCCTCCATAGGTGCCGTAATGGTAGACTCCATTTTCATAGCTTCTATCACAAAGAGAGGATCATTCTTTTCTATCTTGTCTCCTTCTTTTACAAAGATTTTCACTAGCCTCCCCTGTAAGGGAGAGCCTATTTCATTTTCATTTACCGCCTTCCTATGGGTAGGCTTGGTAGAGGTAGCATTTTCATCCTTCACCTTAATCACCCGAGTCTGACCGTTTATGGCAAAGAAAACATCTCTTTCTCCATTTTCATCAGGCTCTGAGGTATACATATATCTGATCAGAAGATTTTTTCCCTCCTCTATCTGGACAATGATTTCCTCATTGGTCTTCATAGGATAGAAGAAAGCAGAGGTAGGAATTTTAGAGACTTCACCGTATTTCTCAAAGTGGTCATGGTAATCTTCCCAAACTTTTGGATATAATTTATAGGCCAGGAAATCAAGCAGGTTCCAATCAAGCCCAAACCTGTCCTGGAATTCTTCGAGTTCCCTCTCAAAATCCATGGCCACTAAATGTGCATTGGGCCGATCTGTGTAAGGTCTCTCCCCTTTAAGGACTAATTTTTGTAGTTCCTTTGGAAAGCCGCCATGGGGTTGGCCCAGATCTCCCCTAAAGAAATTTTTTACTGACTCCGGAAAGGCGATGGTATCTCCCTTCTCCATAATCTCTGCTTCCGTATAATCATTGGCGGTCATGAACATAGCCATATCCCCCACTACCTTAGAAGAAGGGGTCACCTTCACTATGTCTCCAAACATTTGGTTGACAATGGCATAGTTCTCCTTGATCTTATCAAACTTATGCTCTAGCCCTAAAGATCTGGCTTGGGGAAGCAGGTTGGAATATTGCCCACCAGGTATTTCATGCTTATAGACTTCCGCAGTCCCGGCTCGTAGTTCTGACTCAAATGGATAATAGTACTCTCTGATGATTTCCCAGTAGTTAGAGAATTCATTCAGCTTATCCAGGTTAATTTCACAGTCCCTGTCATTCCCTTCCAGCATAGCAATGACAGAATTCATATTAGGCTGAGAAGTAAGGCCGGACATAGAGCTCATGGCTACATCCACTATGTCCACTCCTGCCTCTATGGCCTGCATATAGGAGGAAGACTGTATGGATGCCGTATCATGCGTATGCAAATGGATAGGAATATCCACCGCTTTCTTTAATTCCTTTACTAGCTTATAGGCAGCATAGGGTTTCAATAGGCCGGCCATATCCTTAATGGCAAGAATATGTGCTCCTTCATCCTCAAGGGCCTTTGCCAGATCTAAATAGTACTGCAAGTCATATTTAGTTCTCTCAGGATTCATGATATCCCCTGTATAGCAGATACAGGCCTCTGCCAGTGAGGGGGTTCTGTCCCTTACTGCTTTGATACTCACCTTCATGGCGTCTATCCAGTTCAGGGAATCAAAAATTCTGAAAATATCTATACCCGTCTCAGCAGCTTTCTCTATGAATTTTTCAATCAGATTATCAGGATACGCTTTATATCCTACCGCATTAGATCCTCTGAGAAGCATCTGAAAAAGAATATTAGGAATAGCTTCTCTAAAATCTCTCAGTCGGGTCCAGGGAGATTCATGCAGAAACCTCAGACATACATCAAAGGTAGCTCCCCCCCACACTTCCATGGAAAAGAACTCAGGATGATTCTTAGCAAAGCTTTCTGCTACGGCCAACATATCACGCGTTCGCATCCTGGTAGCCAATAAAGACTGATGAGCGTCTCTAAAAGTAGTGTCTGTAAGTAGGACTTTTTTCTCATCTTTTATGTACTTCAGAAAACCGTCCCGCCCCAACTCTTTTAGTTTATCTCGGGACCCCTTAGGATATTCTCCCTTCTCAAAGGAAGGGACTACAGGGGTTCTGAATTGCTTTTTGGGATCTATGAATTTCACATCTGAGTTCCCATTCACCTGCACATCTGCTAAGTACCGTATGGTACGGGTTCCTCTGTCCAGCCTGGGCTGGAAATGCAGCAATTCTGGATTATCTTTAATGAACCTAACTGTGGCCTCCCCATTATAAAACTCGGGGTGGTTCATCACATTTAGCAGGAAGGGAATATTACTCTTTACCCCACGGATACGAAATTCTCTTAAGGCACGATGAATCCTTTGGGAAGCACCCTTAAGGGTCCTGCCTGAGCCAGACACCTTCACCAGCATAGAGTCAAAGAAAGGAGATATCTGGGCACCTGCATAGGCACTCCCAGCATCCAACCTTATCCCAAAGCCACTTGCGGACCTATATGCTAATAGCCTTCCATAGTCTGGTTTAAAGTTATTTTGAGGATCCTCCGTAGTGATTCTACATTGTACAGCGAATCCATTATAGGTAACAGACTCCTGAGAGGGAAGGTGGATCTGTGGGTCAGTAAGCTTATAGCCGGCGGCTATCAATATCTGAGACCTTACGATGTCTATTCCAGTAATCTGTTCAGTAATGGTATGTTCAACCTGAATTCTTGGGTTAACTTCTATAAAGTAGACCTCATTATTCTCTACCAGGAATTCTACCGTACCTGCATTACTATACTTAACCTCCCTGGCTATCTTGAGGGCATACTCATACAGCTTGTCTTTAGTTTCTTGTGGTAAGGTAGAAGGAGCTACTTCTACCACTTTTTGGAACCTCCTTTGAACTGAGCAGTCTCTTTCAAAAAGGTGAAGAATATTCCCTTCCTGGTCTCCCAGTATTTGTACCTCTACGTGCTTGGGATTTTCAATGAATTTTTCCAGGAAAATGGTATCATCAGCAAAGGCAGTTTTAGCTTCATTACGAGCCTCATAAAAGGCAGTAGATAATTCCTCCTCTGTCCTGACTACACGCATCCCTCTACCACCGCCTCCTGCAGCGGCTTTGATAATAACGGGATAGCCTATTCTATCTGCCTCCGTAGTTGCATCCACTAGTTTCTGCAAAGGTTCCTGACTATCAGGAATAAGGGGTACACCTACTTCTCTTGCTAGTACTTTGGCTTTTACCTTATCCCCCAGCCTCTCCATCACTTCAGGTTTGGGGCCTATGAATACGATGCCAGCTTCTTCACACTTTCTAACAAAATGGACATTTTCAGATAAGAAACCGTAGCCTGGATGGATAGCGTCTACCCCTTTTTGGATGGCCAGATTAATGAGTTCATTTATGTCCAGGTAAGGCTTTAAGGGATCCCCTTCTTCTCCAATTTGGTAGGATTCGTCTGCCTTATATCTGTGAAGGGAATA
>JBCDBC010000839.1:0-3360 GCA_039184535.1 Bacteroidota bacterium
AAGTATGCAAAACTTTCAGGAAAAATTGAAAGTTGTGTAAGCTTTTGAGCGTTAAGCACGGGCCTAGGCATAAATCCTTAGTCAGGGTCGGAATTGGAGTAAGCTTAAACTAGCCTAAAAGTAAATTATTATTTACCTTTATAGTAAAGGATAAAATCTTGAAATGTTCTGAACTACTACGATTACTTAAAAGAGATGGATGGTTTGTGGTTTCCCAAAAAGGGTCACATATGAAGATGAAACATCCTTCTAAAGAAGGGATTATCATTTTCCCGAATCACGGAAGCCAAGAGGTAGGTAAAGGATTGGAAAAGAAAATCAAGAAACAGGCAGGTTTAACATGAAAAAAACAGAAAACACATATCTATTTACGGTCGAAAAGACTGACACTGGTTTCTCAGCTTTCGCAGAAGATGCTCCTGTTTACACTACTGCTAAGAGCAGTCCAGATCTCATTCCCAATATCCTGGAGGCTCTTAACCTTTACTTGGAGGAAGAAACTGAATTTGCTGATGTTGATAGAATAAAACTTCAACTGGACTTTCAACAGTTTTTCCAGTATTATAAAGTACTGAACGCAAGCTATTTGGCACATAGAATAGGCATGAATGAATCTCTACTCTCCCAATATGTAAAGGGAGTTAAAATCCCTTCGCAAAAACAGCTTGATAGAATTCTGAAAGGAATACATGAAATAGGAAAGGAATTATCTGAGATCCATTTAGTAGCTACAAAGTAAGAAGGTGCCCTGATCGCCTAAGAAGTAATCCACACATTATGCCCGACCCCACAAGAGGAGATCAACTATTTGAGCGGCCTGATTGGCTTACTGAAGCCAGCGCGGCCAGAACCTACCATTACCTGGGTATAGGCATTAATACCTATCAGCATATTCCCCAACTCTACAATCCCGTCCCAGACGTACAGACATTTGCAGATACGCTAGAAGCATATGGATTTCAGCAGGACCAGACTACGCTATTGCTAAATGAACAAGCCAGTAGAAGTCAAATCCTGAAAACCCTGAGATCCTTTGCCAAAAAGCTGACCCCACAAGACAACTTAGTCCTCTATTTCGCGGGGCACGGCATTATTGATGATATCACGGGAGAAGGATATTGGATACCCGTGGAAGGGAAGGCTGACGACTATTCCACCTATGTCTCTAATGATGAAGTAGTAGACCTGCTCAAGTATTTTAAAGCGCATCACATTCTCCTTATCATAGATTCCTGTTTTTCTGGCACTTTCTTCCAGCAAACTCGGTCTCTTGGGAGCAAGTATGACAGGTCTCCTTCCCGTTTTGCGATCAGTTCTGGTTCATCTGAAAGTGTTCCCGACGGGGCACCTGCTGAGCATAGTCCTTTTGCTAAACGAGCCCTAGCCTACCTTACTCAGCACGAGGAGCCTTATGCCCTGGTAAGTGAACTCGCTAATTACATCAAACGTGGCAACTTCCATCAGCAACCCCAGGCACATGCCTTAATGATAGATGGACATGAGGAAGGCGAATTTGTCTTCTTCAGAAAAGGTAGCTTTGCGCCCCAACCCAAAACGCCTGCTTCTACCTTAGATTATGAGCAGCCACTCATCAAAGAACTAGGGCTTGACTTTGTCTACGTGGAAGGTGGCACCTACAAAAGAGGGAGCAAAGAAGCCGAAAATGAGCAGCCTATACATAAGGTTACCTTGAATGACTTTGAAATAAGCAAGTACCCCGTAACTCAGGCGCAGTGGGTACACATCATGGGAGAAAATCCTAGCTACGATAAGGGAGATCCTCAATACCCCGTGGAATATATTTCCTGGAATGAGGTTCAGGTATTTCTCCAAAAGCTTTCTGAGCAGACAGGTCATACATTCCGTCTGCCTACCGAGGGAGAATGGGAGTTTGCTGCCAAAGGGGGAAATGTATCAGAAGGATTTCCCTACGCAGGCGCAAATGAACTAGATGAAATAGCCTGGTATAGGCTGAATAGTGGCCAGCATTCTCATAAAGTAGGCCAGAAAGAACCCAACGAGCTGAGACTGTATGACATGAGTGGGCTTGTCTGGGAATTTTGCAGTGATATTTATGGCCCCTACCCCAGAGAGCCTATCACCAATCCCGGGGGAACTTCTCGTGGAGTCAGCAAGGTCATCCGTGGTGGATGCCTAAATGACTATGAAGAAATGTGCCGGCTGACAGCCAGGAGGAAGTTTGGCCCACAGTTTAGAGATTATTTTTTGGGATTTAGGTTGGCGTTTACGCCACAGAAAAGGTGAGGCTCTACTTAGGGAGTTTTATGATAAGCTGGTATAAGTAACACCTTGGTAAGGATGATGTATGCATTGTCCATACAGCTAAGGAACAAACTATGCATTTGCACTCCTCCTCTCTTCCTTCTATTTTAATAGATCACGAAACAGCCACCCCCCAATGTCCAAATCAGGAAACAGATCCCTGGAATTTGAAAAAATGCCTCTTGATGATTCTCTTCAAAGAGGAAAGAACTACCTACTCGCTATTGGGATAGATTCTTATGAAGATGAAGGCATCCCCAATCTTCATAATGCCGTAAAGGATACACGTGCCATCGTCTCCCTCCTTCAGGAAGAGTATGAATTTTACCCCGATCAAATCACAGCTCTCTATGACCAGGAAGCTGATCATGATAATATTCTCCATGCCTTAGATGATCTGGCAGGACAGGTCAATGAAGAGGATAGTTTGGTGCTTTACCTCGCAGGACATGGTCATTACAGGAAAGAGCGGAAACTCGGCTACCTTATTCCTGCTGATGGTACCTTAAAACGACTATCTACTCTCATTCTTCACTCTACTCTCAAGTCGTATTTGCAGCCTATTAAGGCCCGGCATATTCTGATCATAGCAGATACCTGCTTTAGTGGGGGGCTTATGACTACCCGTAGTTTGGAAGAAGACAGTTCTGAGCTCGCAGAAAGAGTGGAAGCTTTTCCTTCCAGAATTTTATTAGCAGCAGGGAGAATAGAAGAAGTAGAAGACGGTATCCGAGGGGATCATAGCCCTTTTGCGAAGTCAGTTCTTACCTATCTGGATGAGAAAAGAGGGGAGCGTTTTCCGGCATCTGATCTGGCGCAGCATGTGAAACGAACCGTTCCACGTAATGCTCGCCAGACACCCATATCTGGACGTATGTTCCGTATGGGCGACCAGGATGGAGAGTTTGTCTTTTACCGTAAGCAGGACGAGGAAGCAGACTGGAGAGGAGCACATCAAGTACACACTATTTCCTCCTATGAGAATTACCTAAGTAAGTATGGAGATCAAGCTCGTTATTCCCAGGAAGCCAAGGCTCAGCTCATTCTCCTACAGGAAGAAAGCGCCTGGGAATCAGC
>JBCDBC010000840.1:0-3359 GCA_039184535.1 Bacteroidota bacterium
ACAGAGGATTCTTCAAGTACCCGAATTCCATCTAATTGCCCTCCATTCAGTAGCATAATGCAAAATTTAGCATAATCATCCAGAGTGGAAACAAGTCCTGATCCACCATAAGAAATAGAGGGGGGAACTAAGTAGGCATTGGGGCGTTGTTCACTCATATTGTGAAGTTTTCCCTCTTTGTCTGGGAAATAGACTTCTGCAAATCTATCTACCTTTTCTTCCGGCACATAGAAGCCTGAGTCTTCCATTTTCAAGGGGCCCAGAATATTCTCCTCAAAGTACTCATCCAGTGATTTTCCTGATAAAATCTCTACTATATAGCCAGCTACATCTGTAGATAGGCCGTACTCCCACTTAGTTCCAGGCTGATTTTTTAGTGGCATGGTAGCCAGAATATCCACTTTCTCTTTAATGGTTCCGGTCAGATAAGTTTCAGCAGTCAAACCTCCTGCTCTGTAAGTAGAATCTACGTAATGCTGAGGATCAAAACCATAAACAAGACCAGAGGTATGGGTAAGAAGATTTCTGACAGTCATAGGGGAAACCTGATCCACCATACTTACTTTTCCATCTTTCTCAGAGTAAACTTTCGTATCAGCAAAGGCAGGAATGAAGTCAGAAACCTTATCATCCAGGCTTAGCTTCCCAGCTTCTACCAGTTGCATGACAGCTACCGCCGTTACAGGTTTGGTCATGGAATATATCCTGACTATGGTAGAACGATCCATCTTTTTCTTATTCTCCATATCTGCATAGCCAAAGAGGTTCTGCTGGACTTCTTTTCCATCTTGAATAATGAGGGTAGATATTCCCGGATATTTTCCAGCATCAATGAAGCCTTGCATTTCTGTAGCGCCTACTTCCTGAAGAGCAGACTTTTCTGCTGTAGCAGTTTGGGCATGAACCGTAAAAAGAAAAGATAAAAGAAGTATACACGTGAGGGCCAGCCTCTTGGGGGTTTGTAATGTCATAGTAGTAGTTTGTTTCCTGTTAAGTTAGCAGAAAAGCTTCAAACTTGGTAAAAAAAATGCCACCCTGATCCAGGGTGGCAGTAGGTGTGAAATTGCTTTAGGGTGTTTATTCTTTCACAAACTTAATAGCAGCCTTCTGCCCATTCTCGGCTGTAAGCTGAATGAAGTAAAGACCAGCAGCTACCGTAGAGACATCTAGTTCTATCTGATTCTGACTTGATTCCAGCTGAGTCTGATAAAGGGCTTTTCCTGTGTAGTCCAGTACCGCTATGGATACCTTCCCAGTTTCAGTATCGGCTGAAGGAGTTGACAGGATGTTTCCAGTCGCAAAAGTGCTAGCATCCCAACTTAAGGTAACCTTATTTTGGGCGGATGGATTAGGGAAAGCGATTAAGCCACCAGATACACTGGAAGTGCTAGCAGATCTTTGTGTAGAAAATGCAGCTTGTGCCACCCCTGATACATCTCCCCCTCCACAACTAGCTCTCACGCCCCATGTGTAGGACTGACCGGGGACAAGGCCTCTTACCACCATCATGGTATCATTAAATACACCATTAAAGATGCGTTCCTGGCTACTGTTAAAAACCTGTACACTATATCTGAGATTGGTTAAAAGAATAGTATCGGTAATGTGATCTAATGACCTACTCCATGAAAGCATGGCAGATCTTCCATTAGGCCTAACATTACTGGTTAGTTTTACAGGAGTTTCACAGCTTGCGGCCACTGTACCAGTTGTAAAGCTGCTGGTAACTACATCTGTATTTTGTCCACCTCCACAACTTCCTTGTACGCCCCAGGTGTAGGATTCTCCGGGGATGAGTCCTCTTACCACCAGAATGGTATCTCTAAATACACCGTTAAAGATACGCTCATTATTGCTATCAAATACTCTGACGCGATATCTGGCATTAGCAGAGCTGGAATTCCATCTTAGGCGTACCGCTCTTCCATTAGGTCGTACCTGGCTGGTCAGATTAGCCGGATCATTACAGCTTACTGATGTTGTAAAGCTGCTGTTGGCGTAAGCGGAGTTATTTCCATCTCCACACAGAGTTCTTACTCTCCATCCATAAGCCTCTCCACGAGATAAGCCTCTTACCACCAGGATGGTATCATTAAAGACGCCATTGAAGATACGGGATCCTTCACTATCAAATACCTGAACTCGATATCTAAGCCCGGCAGCTTCACCATCTACTCCCGGGAAGACGAAGGTGTCTGGAGGAAAATCATTTCTCCATGAAAGAACAGCAGCTCTTCCATTAGGCCTTACTTCACTGTTAAGGTCAACCGGAACTTCGCAAACTCCTTGACCAAAAGAGGAAGTTGAGAACAGTAAACAAACAAAGAGAATTGATAAAATTTGCTTCATCAGTTGTATAAGTTTATGGTTAATGAATAGAGGAGTCAACCACGTGCTGTGGATCAGCAAATTCCGAATATGAAATTTGTTAAATAAAAAAAGGCAGGGGGAGTACTAATACTTATCTGTGAACTAAACTACTTAAACTTAGCAGTTTTTACAATTCTGTAAAGGATGTCCAGGCTGATAAAGTTGAATGTGATGAACAAAAGTATAAGATTCATGAGCAGAGAATTTCCGTAAAAAATACCTCTTTTTTGGATTTTTTGGAGATAATCGTGAATAAGGGATGAGGTAAATCAAATCAAATATTCTGACTATTAGTTTCCTCATTATCAATGAAATGATCTGCCAAAATTTGGTTAATAGTTGACTATATTATAAAATTCGCAATGGAAAACGTTTCATTTTGAAATATCATTTCTGTAGTTTTTCCTCTGATGATAAGTCTGAAGAAAAGATTTGTTACTTTTTTTCCACAGTTAAGGCTGAATGACAATCTTTCCCATGGTTTTGCCTGTTTGGAATAGTTTAATGGCAGCAGGAAGCTCTTGGAATGGGAACACATGTCCTACATAGGGTTTGCCTAATTTGAGAGGCTGAAGCTCAGTAAGGATCTTGTGCATGATCTCAGCGTGCTCAAATAGAAAGATCAAATTAAAGGCCATCACAGACTTATTTTCAGAAGTCATATTTTGAGGGTCCAGTCTGGGACGTGATAGGTAAAGCGGAATCATCCGGAAGAGGTTAGGCCTGTTACCGGGGGAAGCATACTGAGCAGAGCCATACACGATAACTCTTCCCATGGGGGCCGTAGCTTCATAACTTTGCGAAAGAATTTTTCCACCAATACACTCCATGACCAAGTTTAGCGGAAGCTTGCCCAATGCCTCTGATAATTTTTCCGGGAAGTCCTTTCCTCTCACGATGACTTTATCATACCCCTCATCCTTGCAGAATTGAATCTTGCTCTGGTTGCCAACTGTGCCTATGGTGAAGCAGTCAAAAGCTTTGGCTAT
>JBCDBC010000841.1:0-3353 GCA_039184535.1 Bacteroidota bacterium
CACCGCCTTTATACGGCCACACACATATTTCATGTCCACTATTTGAGATAGGGTTGTAGGGAGATTTATGATAAGGCCCAAGGGGGTGATCAGCTATG
The DNA here is from genome assembly GCA_039184535.1 of Bacteroidota bacterium. Taxonomy (GTDB): domain Bacteria; phylum Bacteroidota; class Bacteroidia; order J057; family J057; genus JBCBKZ01. The sequence goes on from JBCDBC010000841.1 coordinate 99, forward strand.
GCTAAGCCGTGTCGTATTTGCCTTCCCCCAAATGTGATTTCTTCTCCCATCTGTTCTCCTTTGTAATAGAGATAGAATTTGCCTCCTACATGAAGGAGACAGGGATCATGTACTTTATGGCTATCAAAGTCTCCCTTTTTGATGACATGGAATCGGTTATCTTCTTCCCCTTTCCATATTCCATTATCTGCCGGGCTTAAAATGGGCGTTTCACTTTTGGCCCAGGGCCCTCGCGGAGAATTAGCCCAAGCGATACCTACCTGATTTTTTACCCTGACTGTATATGGATACTTGACGGTTTGATAAATGAGGTAATACTTTCCATCATGCTCAAATATCTCAGTAGTAAATACAGATCTGTCATCGTAGCTACCTTGAGGACCTCTACCTACTGCCAGGCCTTCTTCTTTCCATGTCCATCCATCTTCAGAAGTGGCATACCAGATGTCACACATGTCCCATGGAAAAACTCTATATGAAGCTGGACCTCCAAAGCCTTGGGTAGGACCTATCCCTTTGGTGTACCAGACATAGTATAGGCCCCCTACATGGATTATGGCACTTGGATCACGTCTAACGATCCCTTCTTCATACGCTAGATCGCCTTTCAGGTCAAACAACTCAAATTCGCCAAACCATTCATTGCCTAATAGGGGCCATGCCAGAGCTCTCCTGGAAGCAGCACTCAAATGCGATCCATTAGTAATACCTAGTCTGTCAAAATCATCCTCAGTATATTCTTTCATAGTAGAGCGTCTTACTTGAAGAAATTCCTATTCAGTCATTTACAAGTTTTCAACTTTTACCTTGAAGAGAAAAATAAGCTGACTCGATAATAACTGAACATCTAAATTCTTTCTTTTTTTCTTATAAAAGTCTGAACCATTCATTCTTTTTTATGCCCTCTTTTTATTGAGAAAAGACCTTATTGGCTGTCAAGTTTTTGTCGAGTGGGATTTCATTTTGGTCTCAGACTATTTCTTTTTCTTAGGTATGAATCTATACCACTGCTATAAGGTTACCAGCTCAAAAAAGAAATATGATCATGAAAAAACTACTTCTCTTAACCCTAAGTATCAGCTTTCTACTTTCCTGTGATTCTACCTCTAAACTAGGTAATTCCGCTTCCTTTACTCCTGATCCTTTATGGGAAGGCCAAAATCAGCTTCTTTTGTTCGATTTTGAAGGCCAGGAGCTACCCCAAGGTCTGGCATTTACTGATGCAGAAGGTATACTTAGTACAGACAAGGGAGTAAGCCAGGGGAAACAATCATTAAAGGTAGATTTCAAAGGGGATGAGAAAAATCCTGGTCTTGTACTGAAACCCTCCACTCCTATAGATGCCAGCCAATTCAATGACTTTTGCTTAGTCTTCGATGCTACAAATATTACTGCAGAGTATTCGGCACAAGTATTCGTGGCAGTTGAAAACACCAAAGGGCATAGGATCAGAAGAGCTGCTGTAATTCCAGTAGGGGAAACGAAAACTTGTTATTTCGAACTTAATGGTAAGTATGTGAATATGGATACGGGCTTACGAGATGACCCTGATCCATGGAACTCCGCTTCCCTGAGAATGAATATTATGGAGCTAAAGGAAGCCATAGATTTTTCTGAAATATCTGCTATCTATCTAAATCTATCTCATCCTATTGCAGATAAATCACTGATTATTGATAACATTAGATTAGTGGAAAGTCCCAGGATTTCAGAGGATTACCTGGTTAAGATTGTGGATAAATATGGGCAAAGTGCCAAGGATGAATTTGAAGGAAAAATTAGCTCAGATGAGCAGTTGAAGGCTGCTGCGGAGAAAGAACTGAAACAACTGGAAGAGGGAACTATGGCTGGGAGAAGCACCTACGGAGGGTGGGAGAATGGACCTAAATTTGAGGCTACTGGATACTTTAGGACGGAGAAACTAGAGAACACATGGGCTATGGTAGATCCAGATGGATATTTATTTTTCTCTACAGGCATAGCCAACGTACGTATGGCAAATACCACCAGTTTTACCGGTATAGATTTTAAGAATGATCAAGTCAGGTACAGGGATCCGGAAGATGTGACTCCTGAAGACTCTCGTGGAATGGTGAATTTGACAGAGGATATAACCAGTACGGCCTACGTAGCCTATCCCATGCGTAATGCTATGTTTGAAGAACTCCCAGCTTATGATGATGACTTGGCCAATCATTATAGCTACAGGAGAGAACAGCACATAGGTCCCTTTGAGCATGGGGAAACCTATAGTTTTTACCAGGCTAATCTGGAAAGAAGGTATGGAGAAGAGTATCCTGGAGCACATCTTGACAAATGGGTAGACGTTACCTTAGATCGCTTTTTGAACTGGGGGTTCACCTCGTTTGGAAATTGGGCTGAGGTAGACTTTTACGATGAAAATCGGATGCCCTATTTCGCAGATGGATGGATCATTGGAGATTTTAAAACAGTGCGCTCAGGCTTTGATTATTGGGGACCTATGCCTGATGTGTTTGATCCTGAGTTTGCCAGGAGGGTGAAAGTAACCGTCAGTACAGTGGCCAACAAGGTAAATGGAAGTCCTTGGTGTATTGGGGTCTTTATAGACAATGAGAAAAGTTGGGGAATACCAGGTACCCCCAAAGGACAGTATGGGATAGTATTAGACGCGCTTTCCATGAGTGCAGTTCAACATCCCATTAAGGCTACCTTCTCTAACATGCTGAAAGAAAAGTATAACAGCATACAGGCGCTCAATTCTGCCTGGGAAGTAAACATTGACAGTTGGTCAAGCTTTGATAAAGGCGCGAATTACAAGGATAAGGAAGACTACAATTCTGCCATGTTAGAAGACTTTTCGGTATTGTTGGAAGCCTATGCAAGTAGGTATTTCCAGACAGTACATGATGAGCTGGAGAAAGAACTGCCTAACCATTTGTATATGGGATGCAGATTTGCCTCTTGGGGGATGGGGCCAGAGGTGAGAAAAGCGGCCCTAAAGTATGTAGATGTATTTAGTTACAACTATTACCAGGAAGCTGTAGGGAATAAGTATTGGAAATTTCTGGAAGAAATAGATAGGCCCAGTATCATTGGAGAATTTCATATGGGTACTATGGAATCAGGTCTGTTCCATCCTGGACTTGTTCATGCGTCAGATCAGCAAGACAGGGCTCGTATGTACACTAAGTACATGGAAACAGCGATTGACAATTCCTATTTTGTAGGTGCTCACTGGTTCCAATACATTGATTCTCCCGTTTCTGGTAGGGC
>JBCDBC010000842.1:0-3352 GCA_039184535.1 Bacteroidota bacterium
CCTTATGAGGAATACCTGGCAAAGGCAGAAGAGCTAGAGGTTCTCCGTCCTAAGGAAATGCTGGAAAACTGGCTCTTCAAAACGGGGGTAGTGTATTACAGGCCCGGTAAGTTCAATAATACCATTATCCTGAATCAGGGCTGGGCTATTGAAGCCATTTACACCCTCTTTGACAGAAGCAAGGGAACACCTTTTGAGATAGAAGCTAATAAAGGCGTATTTGATGGGGCTTTACTTCAGAGAGTTTGGCAAAAGGACTATCCAGATCAGGATACCCAAGAGCTGTTTGTCAGCTTTATGCTATCCTGTGATCTTTGCTTTGAAATAGATACAGGCAAGGAAGATCCTGCCTTTCAGGACAGGACCTTCATGGCCCCCCAGCTACTGATCAAGAAAAGACCTGAAACCATAGATGATTTCTGGCAGGGGAAAGAAGCTATCCATTATCGCTACTCTGATGAATTTATTCATGAGGGAGTGATTCATAGTTTCATTGTCAAAACGGCTTATCTGGCCACTCTGAGAGATGTATGGCGTATAGGAATCCAGATAAAAGAAGAAGAGCAATATGCCTGGGTAGAGGCAGGAATAAATGAAATACGAATCAGACTATCTAAAAACGCTGAAGGTCTGCTTTTCAAGATCAGAAACCTCCTTCAAGAACTTCAAGGAGGGAAGGGAAGAGAAGAAATCAGTGAGGATGGCATCAACTTTCAAGGAATGGGGGCTTACCCCTTTGGGTCTGAGGAAGAAGGAATGGCTGTGAGGGGAATGCTAAGACAGAAAGGACAAAGACTCATCAAAGAGCAAGAAACAGAAGCCTTACTGGTAAAGGATTTCAAGGAGAACCAGCCTATGCCTACCACTCAGGAGGATAGGGAAATACTTGAAAGCATGAGAGCGGAACTAGCAGAACTCAAAAAGGAAGTAACGGAAATAAAAGAACATCAAAACCCTCCTATGAAAACCATTCTGTTTGTATCAGCTAATCCAAATAAAGCCTCAAAGCTTCAGATAGACCTGGAATTAGCCAATCTAGTCGAACAGTTAAAACAAGGGGAAGCCAGAGATCATTTTGAATTCTCTTTTCCCAAGCTTGCACTATCAAAAGCTAACTTCCTGAGGATAGAAGATGAAAAACCCTATATCCTACATTTTTCAGGTCATGGAGATGAGAATGGGATTTATATCCAAGACGGGAATAATGATCCGAAACCCCTTTCTAATAAAATGCTCAATTTCTACATGAAAGGCTTGAAAGGGATTACTGAAGTAGTGGTTTTGAATTCCTGTTTATCTGAGCATCAGGCAGCTTCTATCGCAGCACATATCCCTTATGTCATAGGGACTACCATTAAAATAGAAGATACAGTAGCAATTGCATTTTCCGAAGGGCTTTACAGTGGACTAGGAGCAGGTAAAGAAGTAAAAAGATCCTTTAGAAGGGGTATAGCATCTGCTATGGGTGAAGATGAAGAAGCGGATACCTATTTCAAACTGTGGGTGGAAGGAGAAATTGTAGAAGTGTAAAATATGCTTGAGCTCCATCCACCTCTAAGCCTCTCCACCCTGGAAGATCATATGGTTCTTATAGAAGGAGGAATCATGGAAATTCAAGGGGTAAATATTCAGTTGGATGATTTTGAGCTATGTCGCTATCTGGTTAGTCAGCAGCTATGGAAAGAGGTAATGGGAAGTTATCTAACAGAAATTCGGTTTAAGAACCACCATAGACTCGTAGAAAATGTTTCCTGGGATGATATTCAGAATAAGTTCCTGCCAGTCTTGCAAGAAAAAACAGGAGATCCAATCTGGGGCCTTCCTACAGAAGCTCAGTGGGAGTACGCTGCTCGTGGGGGTAAGTATGCGATTGACTACACCTATCCAGGTTCAGATCAACTGAAAGAGGTGGGATGGTTCAACAAGAATAGTTATCGCGAAACCAATCCTATTGCCTGCAAGCGACCCCAATTCACTTGGACTATATGACATGTCGGGAAATGTCAGAGAATGGTGTCAGGATAGATATGGTGGAAATTACTACCAGCAACTCAAGGATCAATATGGCAATCAGCCCGCTCCCAATCCCAGCGGCCCGGAAGAAGGAAATATTCGGGTGGTTCGTGGGGGCTCTTGGGACTCCTTTCCTTATCATGCCCGTGTCTCGGATCGCGACGTCTTCGATCCCGATGATCGTCTCAATGATCTGGGTTTTCGTCTCTGCCGGTACTCGGCCCGTTAGGGCCTTACCCTTTGAATCTTTGCGAAGATGAGTCTCAATTTTTGAATATTAGCTATCTTATCACAAATGCCTTCTATGCTCCAACTTCATCCCACTCTAAGCCTTTCCACTCTGGAAGAAAACATGGTTCCCATAAAAGGGGGTATCATGGAAATTCAAGGGGTAAATATTCAGTTGGATGATTTCGAGCTATGTCGCTATCCAGTAAGCCAGCAGCTTTGGTATGATGTGATGGGAGCCTATCCTGAAAGAATCAAATTCCAGAACCCACATAGACCTGTAGAGGGAGTTTCCTGGAATGATATACAGATTAAGTTTCTGCCAGTATTAAGAGATAAGACCAGAGAAGGTATCTGGTGCCTTCCTACAGAGGCTCAGTGGGAGTATGCTTTTAGAGGGGGGAGATTGGAAAGTAAATCATTTTCTTTTGGTTCATCAAATGAGTTTAATGAGGTAGGGTGGTCGAGAGATACCAGTTTTGAAGAGACACAAATTCCAGGTTGTAAGCGGCCAAATATTTTAGGATTATACGATATGGCAGGAAACGGCTGTGAATGGTGTTTTGATAAATATGACGGGGATTATTTTTCAAGTCTTAGAAAAATGGATTGTAAAAATAAAGTCACAAACCCTTCTGGCCCTAATGATGGAGAGTATAATGTCGTTCGAGGAGGTTCTTGGAATGGAAATCCTTATGAAGCTAGGTTTTATGAGAGGGATTACTTTCATTACAGAAACCCAAGTAATCATTTAGTTTTTCGCATTTGTCGGTGATGAATTCATATATGTATATGCATAAACTTCATCCTACCCTTAGCCTTTCTACTCTCCAAGAAAATATGATCTCAATAGAAGGAGGAATCATGAAAATACAAGGGGTAAATATTCAGTTAGATGATTTCGAGCTATGCCGCTATCTGGTTAGCCAGCAGCTATGGAAAGAGGTAATGGGAAGTAATCCTGAAAGGATCAAATTTCAAAACCTCCATAGACCTGTAGAAATGGTATCTTGGGATGATTTACAGGATAAATTTCTACTAGCTTTACGAAAAAAGACCAGTGATAGTAGCTGGTGTCTTCCTACAGAAACCCAATGGGAATACGCTGCTC
>JBCDBC010000843.1:0-3344 GCA_039184535.1 Bacteroidota bacterium
AAGGGAAATACTTTACTCCAATAATAGCGACCTTAATTTTCTGCATACCGATCGTTTATCTCAATAATATAACGGTTTTATATTACTTATTAAAGCGATATTTTATCTTGATATATTTTCAATCAATGATATATAATTCTCCTTAAATTTTTCAAAAGTATATTTCTCCTGTAAACGCTGGTAAGAGCGTTCACCCATCTTATTTCTGATTTTAGCGCTGGTAATCAGCTCTGCCAAAGCTTCTGCTATGGCCTTGTGATCCTTAATAGGAAGCAGGTAGCCATTATCCTTAGAGCCCACCAATCTGTCATTATCTCCTGCATCTGTAGCTATCAATGGCAATGAGAAGCTCATCGCCTCCATGATAGAATTTGACAGCCCCTCAAAAATAGAGGTACACAAGTAAATGTGTGCGTGCCTGTAGTAATCCATCACATTAGGTGGATTAATCACCACTTCCACTACGTCCTCTAATTGATGTGAAGCTATCTCTTTCCGGATAATATGTTCCTCCTCACCATATCCGAGAATGGTATAAGTGAACTTATTCCCCAGGGTATACTCTCTCACCAGCATAGCTATGGCCCGTATAGCCGTAGGATAATCCTTCTGCTCTACGAATCTCCCCACTGAGAGAATGTGAACTGTATCCGTCTCCTCTCTGGTGATGGGTTCCTGCCTTAGTTCCAGTCCATTAGGAAGAACCAACATCTTCTCCTTATTAAAGCCAAACTCTACAAACTTCTCAGAACCGGAGTAGCAGTTAGAGATAGAATAGTCCAACACCAGGTTGTGCATGAGTTTGAGCGCCAGCAGCTTCTTCTTGGGAATTTCTGCATTTCTCACGCCCCCATTAACAAAGGGTACTCCACTCCACTTCCCTACTAATCCTGCAAAAACAGTATCACTAGGAAGGTAGGAGAACAGGACATCTATACTTTTCTCTTGAAGAAATTTCTTGAATAATTTGGCCTTCTGAAGAAGCCCTCCTTCCAAAAAGAGGTGGTTAATACCCGTTTCTGTGATGGTGTTCATATGCTTCTCATGGCAGGGATCCTTACTCAGTATCACCAGCCAGGTCTCATAGCGATCATGCAATGCCTTGGCCAGTAGAACACTCTGTTTCTCTGCTCCTCCGTTAGCTAAGGATCTTATGATGATACAAACCTTCTTCATAGGTTTATGACCAGCTTCTATCGTAGCTGACTTTTATTCTTTCTTTCTCCTCTTTAAAAATATCGTCTAGCATGCTCTTGTACTCCGCCGGGATTCTGGATGGCCCTGTACCATTAATCACCTGAGTAGCTTTAGGGCTGACAAACTTCTCATCTGCCGTTACGCCCAGGAACTCAAATAAGTCCATGAGCATATCTGCAGGTCTAAGCTGAATGTCATCGTAGAATCCTACAAATAGATTTTCTGGTTTCAGGTAACGAGACCATTTCTTTATGTTCTCTGTATAGCTACCACACTTAAGTTGTTCTTCCTTGGTAAAAAAGGTAGCAAACTCATCTTTAGTGGTATCACTCATGTTTCTGAAGGCATTTCTTACCAGATCCTTCTTGGCGTGAGACCATGCTCTTTCAGCCGGATCTCTCACGATCAGGATGGCCTTCATATCAGGATTAATGGTCATGATATCCTGAATCACATCTTCATCCAGAATGGCATAGGTAGCCGTAGCTTCGCCTATCATTTTAGGCTTCAAATCTGATGGCGCCCGCTCCACATTTTCTTTCTTCTTACTGATACGAGAAATGAAATCATCCTGAAAGAAACGCATATACCATTCCAGCTCATTCGCCTTAAACCAACCCGTCTTAAAGCAGTCAAAGAAGAAGACTTTTACTACCTCACGGAAAAAGGTAGCAGGTTTTTTCCAAATCAGGTGCCATCTAAAGTCATAAAAGTGCCTGGAATATTTATTCTCTTTTAACTTCAGTCTATTAAAGAAGTACAGCTCCTTAGGATATGACATCTGTAATTCTGGATGGTAACGCAGATTAGCTACCAGCCAGGTGGTTCCGGTCCTTTGTGGACCTATGATCAGAAAATCAGGAAATTCTCCCTTCACTATACCCTTCTTTTTATGGGTAGTGAGGACTTTTAAGGTAGCAATGGTTTCCTGTTCTAATGCTATTTTCATCTCAACTTATCGCTCGGCTGTTCGAATTAGTTAGTTCCCAAAATTTGCTGGTAGAGGCCCATGTAGTTATCTACCATCTCATCCAGGTTAAACATTTCCCTCACGCGCTGGCTCCCCAACTGCCCCATTTCTTTCGCACGGATAGGGTGATCCAGTAACCAGCTTATCTTCTCTACAAACTCGTTTATGGCTCTTCCTGTAACTACAAATCCTGTTTCTCCATTGAGAATAATCTCCTTAGTTCCACCACTATCTGAGGCTACCACCGGCTTACCTATGGCCATGTACTCCATGATGGCATTTGAGATTCCTTCTCCATGGACAGCAGGATCTGTGCTCAACACGCCTATATCAAATACGTTCACAATGGACTCTACATTCGATTGGAGGCCAGTAAAAACGATTCTGCTCTTCAACTGATCAGGAATCATCTGCTTACACATCTCCAGATTATTCCCTCCTCCTACTGAGATGAAAGTTACATCATCTCTTTTCAGGCATATTTCCATGGCAGCTTTTAGATAGGTATCATAGTCTTTTCTATCCTCAAAGGCGCCTACCATCCCTACTACATACTCCGTTTCTATTCCAAATCGATTTCTCACTGAGTCAGAATTTTCCAATTCATGAATCCTATTGAAGTCAAAGCCATTGTAGAAACAGTAACTTTTGGCTTCAGGCGCTTTGTAGGAAGCCAAGCCAGCCTTAGAGTTAGCTATAACCGCATCTGAGAAGGGGAAGGTCAAACGGGAACGTAGCATCTTCTTGTCCAGTAGACCTACTGAAGAGGGCGCGTTTGAAATCATGGCATTGATAAACTTGGCTTTCACCAGCTTAGCCATGGGAAGTGCATATACTGAAGACATAGATCCCCAGCTATGAACTATATCAGGATTGAAAGAAGTGAATATCTCCTTCAATCTTGACAGTGTTTTCAAATTCTTTTTGTTGGCGTTTTCAATTACATGTACGCCAATATCCAACTGGTAAACCAGATCAAAATGGACCTCATTAGCAAGGATCACTAACTCAACCTGGACATCAGGAATCTGGTCCAAGCCTTTGAGCAACTCTACCAACCTACGTTCTTTTCCCCCCTTACGTAGGCTGTCTATGACCATGATGATTTTCATTGACTTCACTGGTATAGGATATGTTTTTGACACCTAATATTTCTTTTATAAAGTTCAGGATTTCT
>JBCDBC010000844.1:0-3343 GCA_039184535.1 Bacteroidota bacterium
AAAGATTTTGGTTAAGCGTTAGATTAGTGGATAAGGCTAGCGTGCTTGCCCGGAATACACGTTCCGGGCGCATTTTTTTTATACACCTTCATCATTCTCTTCCTCCTTTCCATTTACCTACTTGATTCACATTCTTACTTCTTTTATTTTCGCAATCGCTCATTAATTGTAACTGTATTCAGGGATAAGGATGGATATACACGTAAAGGATCTTACTAAATCTTATGGTCCTCAGAAAGCAGTTGACAACATTTCTTTTGAGGTGAAGACAGGAGAAATCCTGGGTTTTCTAGGTCCCAATGGCGCTGGAAAAACCACTACCATGAAAATTCTCTCCTGCTATATGACTCCCACTGATGGAGAAGTTAGTGTTGGTGACTTTTCTATCTATGATGCGCCAGAGAAAATAAAAAATAAGATAGGCTACCTACCGGAGAATAATCCTCTCTATCTGGAAATGCCCGTACTTGAGTATCTGGGTTTCGTAGCGGAAATTCAGGGAGTAGAGAAGAAGCACATTCAGCAGCGAATACGCAGAACAGTAGGTATGTGTGGGCTCAACCTTGAAAAGCACAAGAAGATAGGGGAGCTTTCAAAAGGATATCGTCAGCGTGTAGGGCTGGCTCAGGCCCTTATACATGATCCGGAAATTCTCATTCTGGATGAGCCTACCACAGGACTTGACCCCAACCAGATCGTAGAGATCAGGAATCTGATCAAAGAGATTGGGGCCAGCAAAACGGTGATTCTCAGTACACACATACTGCCGGAAGTAGAAGCTACTTGTGATAGAATCCTCATTATCAATAGAGGGAAGATAGTGGCAGATGGTACGCCGGATACCCTTAGGAATAGAGCGCAAGGATCGGAAATTCTTAAAGTGCAAGTCAGTACTGACAAGTCCTCTTCTGATGATATTTTTCAGGCACTCCTCAATATGAAGGAAGTAAGCCTGGCTGATCCACTTCCTGAAGGAAATAATAAATACCAACTGGTCTGTAAGGAAGGTTTATCTGCCAGAGAGGCTGTTTTTCACCTTTGCGTAGAGAAAGGCTGGATACTGACAGAGCTTACGCCAGTAGAAACCAGATTGGAAGATATATTTAGAGAACTCACGGTAAACTAGTATAGCTCCTTATGAAGAACATTTGGATTTTAGCTAAACGAGAGATGCGATCATTCTTTGATTCTCTGGTCGCATATATATTGCTGGTAGCATTCCTTGGATTTAGTGGCTTCTTCACCTGGCTATATGGAACTGACATCTTCTTTATAGGTCAGGCTACCCTACAGCCATTTTTCTCCATAGCCGGCTATTGGTCATTATTCTTTTTCATTCCCGCCCTCACCATGCGCATGATAGCAGAAGAAAAAAGAACAGGGACACTGGAAGTACTGCTCACCCAGTCTGTCAGTGATTGGCAGGTATTAGCGGGGAAGTTTTTCGCCTGCCTAGGACTCATCCTGATCGCATTAGCCTTTACGCTTCCTTATTATGTTGCGGTAGCCTGGTTAGGGCCTGTAGACCATGGGGCAGTTTGGTGTGGCTATTTGGGATTGATTCTCATGAGTTCCGCCTACATAGGCATAGGGTTATTTGCCAGCAGTATTAGTAGTAATCAGGTAGTGGCCTTTTTATTAGCACTGCTGATAGGATTATTTTTTCATTTGCTATTTGGCCTGATAGGAGATGCGAGCGATGGACTTCTCAGCGACACTTTTTCATTCTTAAGTATGGAAAGCCACTACCGCTCTATTTCTAGGGGCGTAATAGACCTAAGAGATCTCATCTTCTTTTTCAGTGTCACTTTCATGGGACTGATTCTGGCAGAATTTCAATTGATCAAAAGAAACGTGATAAGCTAGCAGTGTTATGAGAATGACCCAATCCACACTTATCATTAGGCTCCTGCTATTCATAGGCATATTCATAATGCTGAATGTACTGGCTTATAAGTACTTTTTTAGGCTAGACTTCACAGGAGACAAAAGATACACCCTCAGCCAAAGTACAAAGGATATATTGACCGGTCTAGATGACCCAATTACCGTCAGTGCTTACTTTACTGAAGAGTTACCTGCCTCTTTAGGCCCTATGAAAGAGGACTTCAGAGATTTACTTTATGAGTATCAGACTAATTCTGATGGGCAGGTAGTATTTGAGTTCATCAATCCTAATGAGGATGAAGCGAAAGAACAGGAAGTTCAGCAGTTGGGAATAGCTCCCTTGATTCTCCAAACTAGAGAGAATGATAAGGCTTCCCAGTTGAGAGCTTATATGGGAGCCATCATCAAGAAAGGTGCTCAGCAGGAAATCATCCCTGTGGTTCAGCCAGGTGCTTCCATGGAGTATGAACTGACCAAAAGCATCAAAAGACTCACCGTTTCTGATAAGCCTAAAGTAGGATTTATACGCGGACATGGGGAGCCAGATATTAGGAGCCTAGGTCCCGTGCTCCAGGAACTAAGTACACTTTATGAGCTGGATACCCTGGATTTGAATGTTCCCAATGCCTGGACTGAATTTAAGACACTGGTTTTATTAGCCCCCGCGGACTCTTTCCCTTTATTTCATTTAGAACAATTGGACCAATTCCTGGCGAGTGGAGGACGACTGCTAGCAGGAATCAACGCGGTGGAAGGGGATTTGAATCAAGGGAGATTAGTTACCCAAACAACAGGAGTAGAAAGTTGGCTGAATGAGAAAGGCTTTGTGATTACCCCAGTATTTGTAACAGATGTATCCAGCGGGCAAGTGCAAGCCAGGCAGCAAACGCCCTTTGGGGTGATGACAGTACCCATGGATTTCTACTATTTCCCTACCCTTCTAAACTTTCCTGAACACCCCATCACAGAAGGCATAGAATCCGTTACCCTGGTGTTTGCCAGTCCGGTAGAAATTAACCCTAAAGATTCTTCCGTTACAGGTGGAATTCTGGCCACAACTTCGGAAAGAAGTGGAAAGATCAGTCCACCTTCCTTCCTGGATTTACAGAAGCAGTGGACGGAGGCGGACTTTCCTGAAAGAGAAATTCCGGTGGCGGCTTACCTGGAGGGAAAAATAGAAGGAGAAGCTGAGAGTAAAATTGTAGTGATAGGAGATGGCGACTTTGCCGTAGGGCAGGGAAGCCAGTCAGATAATAACCTAAGCTTCATCGTAAATGCGGTGGACTGGTTGACGGATGATACGGGACTCATAGAATTACGTACTAAAGGCATCAATAGCAGACCCATAGAAAAGCAGCTCACAGATGGTGAGCGAGCGACAATGAAATATTTGCTCTTTTTCTTGCCTATTCTCATCATCATAGTATTTGGGATAGTGAGAATGCAAATGAGAAAG
>JBCDBC010000845.1:0-3342 GCA_039184535.1 Bacteroidota bacterium
GGGTACATCAGCTTTGAGAATTTGGTACTTCCGGCATTGGAGAAGTATCAAATACCCGCCAGCCTGTACATACCTGCGGCACACATAGCTACCCACAATAGATGGGATAAGGAGAATACAGACGTAGAGATTCCCATTCTCGACTGGGAAGGGATCAGGAGAATGGCAAATCATCCATTGGTAACTATAGGATCCCATAGCATGACCCACAAAAAGATCGGCCTCTTACCGGAAGACGAAATCAGATTTGAGATCATGGAATCCAAGAAACTACTGGAGAAAGGACTAGGTCAACCCATAGAGTATTTCACCTTTCCCTTTGGGCAGTTAGTGGATATGGGTGATTACGCCTTTGAGGTATTAGAAGAAGCGGGTTATAGAGCTGCCTGTTCCACCCTTTGGGGACTGACCAATCATAAAGGACATAGGTATCGCTTGCATAGAATAGCAGTAGATCCTACGGATGATATGGCTTCATTTAAAAAGAAATGTGAGCAGAAATTTCATCCTTCCTACTTCAAGCGACATGCAAAAGAATACCTATATCAATTAGGAATAAAAGTTCAAGTACATAAAAGCCTATGATAGCAATAAAGCCATATCAGGAAATCTCTATGGAATGCCCGAACTGTGGCAGTAAGGAGGTAACAATTGGGAGACCTATTTTCTCTGGCATCCATATCATGGGCGAGGCGCATTGTGAGAATTGTCAGGAGAAATTCTGGCAGGACTATCCGGTGGGCCATGCCATAGATCAACCCATGAGTGTGAAGCCGGACAGTATGAAATTATATCCGGGTCCCATTCATGAAGGCTTTCCATGGTTAAGAGAAGACTTAGAGAAAATCGTAGCTAATCCTGCTAAAGGGAATATCAAGATAGAGAAGAAGGTAATTAAAGATAGCTCTCGAGTTATCATCCTGAATACCCTGGATTACCTCTATGGGCACGTCTTATTGAAACTTTTGAATGCTCAATTCTATCTGGATAACTATCCGGATTATGGACTGGTAATCATTGTACCTAAGATGATGGAGTGGTTGGTACCTGAGGGAGTGGCAGAAGTTTGGACAGTACATGTATCCCTGGGAGGATCAATGAGATGGTTGGGTGCACTGGATACCTTTGTGAGTAGAGAACTGGAAAGGTTCTCAGAAATACATATCAGCAAGGCGTATTCTCATCCTGACTTCCAGAACCTGAACATCCAAAAATTCACAGGAATCGCTCCATTCTCCCCAGAAACTTTCTTACATAAGGAGAGAAAGGTGTGTTTGGTGATGAGAGAGGATAGACTATGGCTTAGGGGGGAGAAAATGAAATTGATTTTTAGGGCAGCTAACAAGTTTTCTCAATTCCCTATTCTCAAAAAGATGTGTGTGAAAAGCCAGCTTAGTAGGGTGAAGCAGGTGATTGAAGAGGTTCGAAAGGAATTACCAGATACTCAGTTTGTGGTAGTAGGGCTAGGGAAAAGTGGGAACCTACCCTCCTTTGTGGAAGATTTGAGGACGGAGAAAATGGACCTGGCTACAGAGCGAAAATGGCTAGAAACATATGCAGAGAGTCATGTAGTTTTCGGAGTACATGGTTCCAATATGTTATTGCCATCTGCACTTGCAGCAGCAAGTGTGGAAATTCTTCCTGATGACAGATTTGGTAATATGATACAGGACATTGTCGTAAGATATTATGACAGGCGACAGTTATTTATGCATCGATTTGCGGATGAATTTGCCAGGCCCATTACAGTTGCTCGGCACATTCTCTCCATCCTGATAGATTACCCAGAGTTTTATAGGACCATGTGCAAACAACTACCTGAAAAGGTACATAGCTAGCTATTAAGCAAAATATGTTATCAAAGAAATTACTTGTTAACCTGCTATTTATCTTCGGATTCAGCTTTTGGGGATTCGGGAACTGGGTTACTGCTGAAATATCAGAAGTAGTTGGGTATTCTATTTCCGCTTTTCCCTATCTACTGATGTTTGCCTTCTTTTTATTGGACTTTATCCATAGGAGTAAGTATGCGGGCAGAAACCATATAAAAGTGACCACCAATGGATTCTACTGGGTAGTTATATTTTTTATTGCTACTGCCATTGTGGCAAGGATGATTGGACTTACTCATGGAGTACCTAATCTCACATTTAAAGCAGCAGCAGCTTTTTCTGTGATGGCCTTGATTCCTTTCCATGGCTTCATCGTACTGCATTACTACAACCATGATGATCCCGATTTTGATTTTCTAGATCTCTTCTTTAAGGGGATGTTGGTCTTATGGTTCATCAATGTTCTTGGTTGGGGGGCAGGCTTTACTAACTCTAATCACTACATCCCAGGGAGGGTCAATTTCCCTTTTACAGGAGGAATTTATGAGGGAGGTAATATCATGTTGGTCGTGGCCTTATTTGCCTTTTATCGGATGCTAGACTTCCGTAAAACTCAGCCATACTATTTTGCAGGATATGCGCTTCTGTTATTGGTAGACACCCTGATGTTCATGAAAGTGAACTCCCGACTTAGTACTATTTTGGTGGGCTTGATCATACTGTTGGCCATGATTCGTGCCCTACGGGCTTACAATTTCTGGTACATAACTACCTGGTTTCTACTTCCCGGTTTGATGAGTTTTGGGAACCTAGTTTATTACATCTTAAGTCATCCGGTGTTTGCTTCTGTCATGCAACGGGTGAATAAGAAAGACATTACCACATTTAATGGAAGATCCTATCTCTGGGAATCAGGACTTAACTGGATGTTTGAGGATAGGACCGGTTTGTTGTTTGGGAATGGCTTTAATGGAGGCGGCTATCTTAAGTTATACCAGAAAGTAATCAAAATGTGGAATGTGAAAGACCCCTGGGTGCTGCATTCCCACTCCGCATTAATAGAGATAACTGTTGACCAGGGCTTAGTGGGTATCATCAGCTTTGGAGTGATAATATACCTGACAGGTAAATACTATAGAAACCGTCTGGATGAATCCAATTCTCATAAAGCGGCCTACCTGAGTTTCTTTCTGATTTTTGCCCTACTTCAGATAGACACTTTTGTGGTTCCTGGTGGTTGGGGCTATATCCTGATGTTGGCATTGGCTTCACCAGTGGTTATTAAAGCTGTTCCTGTCAGGAGAAAGAAAAATAGATTTTCTACCCAAAAGATAGATCGATTGGCCCAATATGCTACCGTTGGAAAAGAGAAAAATGCTGTTGGGTAAAGAAAAGTGAATCTGCTTTAGGTAGATGAGTAACTTGAGTGATAGTGTTTTACATGTATCCCCCTTGTTGATTGTATCATTACTGCTAAAGATTAATTAACAGATTAATTTTTTGATGCAAA
>JBCDBC010000846.1:0-3338 GCA_039184535.1 Bacteroidota bacterium
CTGATACCTTCTTCTTCGGAGGGAAGAATGATGACCTGACCCTGGCGAGGAGAATGAACTACTGTCCTATTCTCAGGAAGGACTTCATCATAGAAGAATACCAGATAGTAGAAGCGCGCTCCATAGGAGCAGATGTGATTTTACTGATAGCTGCAGTACTGGAGCCTAAGCAGATAGAACGATTGGCCAGCTTTGCCCAGTCGCTAGGACTTCAGGTGTTAATGGAAGTGCATGACGAGGAGGAGTTAGCGAAAAATCTGAATCCCTATCTGAATTTGGTGGGCGTGAATAACCGCAACCTGAAGACATTCGAAGTAAATATACAGACAGCCGCCTCTCTCAGTACGCTTATCCCAAATGAGTTTGTAAAGGTAGCTGAGAGTGGAATCAATGGACCTGAAGAAATCCTCTTCCTGGAAGACTGTGGGTATGAAGGCTTTCTTATAGGAGAAAGATTCATGAAACATGCGGAGCCGCATAAGGCTTGTGCCCAATTCATTGACAGTTTAAATCTACTCAAGGCTACCAAAGGTGGAAATCCTAAACTGAAGAAAGCATGAAACTGAAGGTGTGTGGCATGAAATATCAGGAGAATGTGGAGGAGGTACTGGCCTTACAACCGGACTACCTGGGATTCATATTTTATGCGCCATCTAAAAGGTTCATGGAGGAAAGTCTGAATAAAGAGTGGGTGGCCTCCATAGAAGGGAGCGAGAAAGTGGGCGTATTTGTAGATGAGGAGATGGAAGTGGTCAAACAAAGAATTCAGGATTACCAGCTGGACCTGGTGCAGCTTCACGGAAAGGAAAGCCCCGCTTATTGTGAAGAGATTAGAAAGGTAGGTGTGAAGGTGGTCAAGGCCTTCTCCATAGGAAAAGAAGGCTTTGACTTTGGACTGTTGGAATCCTATCAGCATAGAGTAGATTACTTCCTTTTTGACACTAAGGGCAAACATCCCGGTGGAAATGGAATCACCTTTAACTGGGATATTCTCAAGCAATACCAACTGGATACCCACTTTTGGTTGAGCGGAGGAATTAAGCTGGAACATGTGGATGCGATCCATGCGATTCAGCATCCTAAACTTATGGCAATAGACGTAAACTCGGGCTTTGAGACTGAACCCGGACGTAAACAAATAGACTTACTCAAAACACTAACAGACAGGCTATGACAGAGACGAAGACTTCCCCCTTTCAGGTAGATGAACATGGCTATTATGGCCAGTTTGGAGGGGCTTTTATCCCGGAAATGCTCTATCCTAATATAGAACAGCTGCGTGAGAATTACCTGAGTATCATGGCAGAGGAGAGCTTTCAGAAGGAATTCCAGCAACTGCTGAAGGACTATGTGGGCAGACCTACGCCCTTGTATTTTGCCAAACGCTTATCGGAGAAATATGGTGCTTCCATCTACCTGAAGAGAGAAGACCTATGTCATACAGGTGCTCATAAAATCAATAATACTCTTGGACAAATTCTGCTGGCTAAAAGACTGGGGAAAGAGAAGATCATTGCGGAAACTGGTGCAGGGCAGCATGGAGTAGCTACGGCTACCGTTTGTGCCCTCATGGGTATGGAGTGCATTGTGTACATGGGAGAGGTAGACATGGCGCGTCAGCGCCCCAATGTGGAGCGTATGCGTATGCTGGGCGCTACCATAGAACCGGCTACTTCTGGTAGTAAAACCCTCAAGGATGCCACCAATGAAGCCATGCGCCACTGGATCAACAACCCAACTGAGACTCACTACATCATTGGGTCCGTAGTAGGACCTCACCCATATCCCGACATGGTGGGGAGATTCCAGTCGGTCATTTCTGAGGAGATTCGTAATCAGTTAACGGAGCTCCATAACAATCCACTCCCTGATTATGTGATTGCCTGTGTGGGAGGGGGAAGTAATGCTATGGGGGCCTTCTACCATTTCCTGGATGATGAGAGTGTGAAGTTGGTAGCAGTAGAAGCGGCCGGACATGGGGTGAATACTTTGAAGTCTGCCGCTACTACCTATCTGGGTAGGGCAGGAGTCTTACACGGAAGCAGGACCATTCTCATGCAAACAGAAGATGGGCAGGTAGTGGAACCTCACTCTATTTCTGCTGGCCTGGACTATCCGGGTATAGGCCCTGTGCATGCTCACCTCTTTGATACAGGTAGAGCAGAGTTCGTGTATGTAACAGATGATGAGGCCATGCAGGCAGGATTCTACTTAAGTGAAACGGAAGGTATCATCCCCGCCATAGAAACGGCACATGCCTTTTCTGCGCTCGACAAGTTGAGCTTCAACCCTTCTGACGTAGTAGTGGTCAACCTGTCTGGAAGAGGAGATAAAGATTTACAAACCTACATAGCTTATAAAGAGGGTCATGAATAACAGAATCATAGAACTGTTTGCCAGAAAGCAGAAAGACATCCTGAATGTCTACTGTACTGCTGGCTATCCCGGGCTGAATGATATTTCAAACATTATCTGTGAGCTGGACAAGTCCGGCGTAGATCTGGTAGAAATAGGGATGCCTTACTCAGATCCTATTGCAGATGGACCTACCATTCAAATGAGCAATGGGATTGCGCTGAATAATGGCATTACGCTGGAAGGATTATTTGAGCAGCTAAAAGACATACGTAGTAAGACGGAGGTACCCCTCATTCTCATGGGATATATTAATCCTGTGCTTCAGTATGGCCTGGAGAAATTCTGTAAGGATGCTCAGGCGGTAGGGATAGATGGGGTCATTCTCCCTGACCTGCCTATGCGTGAGTATGAGATGATGTACGCTTCTCTCTTTGAAGAATGTAATCTTTCTCACGTATTCCTGATCACCCCACAAACGTCTGAGCAGCGAATCCGCAAAATAGATGAACTCACCAAGGGCTTTATCTACATGGTGTCCAGCGATAGTACTACCGGGAAGACACATCAGTTGACTGAAAACCAGATTACCTATTTCGGGAGAATAGCTGATATGCAGCTGAAGAACCCCAAACTCATAGGGTTCGGGATATCAGATCATCAAAGCTTCTCGCAAGCTTGTACGTATTCTAATGGTGCTATCATAGGGAGTGCGTTTATCAAAGCCATTAAAGACAAGTCTGGGGAAGAACTCAACATGAGCATCAGGCAGTTTGTGTCCTCTATCTTAAATTCTCAATCCATAGCTACTAACTCATGATCATACAGTTAGATCCTCACATCAGTGAGGCAGACAAGACCCGTGTAAGCGATAAAATTCAGGAGATAGGCTACAAAGCCAATGAAGTCCACACACAGATGGGACATTATCTGGTGGCCATAGGGAAGAAGGACTTTGACCCCAGGAAAATAGGCTCTCTCTC
>JBCDBC010000847.1:0-3332 GCA_039184535.1 Bacteroidota bacterium
AGCTTTCGATATCTATGAAGAAAATGAGACCTTAACTGCCCCCAAGTCAGCCTATTATGATTTAGCAGTCATCAGAGCAAAGGAAGCTAAGGGTTACCTAAAAGGAGAAGGCCCTACTGAGGATGAGTTATTGGCAGATCAAACTACCAGGTCCATGCCCACACGTGGCTTACAGCCTGATACCAGATCTACTGAAGATGATGTGGTGGGAAGCTTGGATGACCTAAATCTTAATTTGCAAACAGAGCCAGAGGAAAGCTCGAATACTAAAGCTACTGATACCAAGGCAACTAATCCTCAAAAAGAAACAGTGGCGGATAATACAGCAAAAAGCGCTACTTCTTCCACTACCCCTAAAAAGGAAAGTAGCACTTCTAAGTTAGGACCTACAAGAGGTAGTACTAAGAGCCGATCAGCTGGCAGTAACCTTCGTACAGCTGCTGTACCTAAAGGTACTCCTCAACAGCAATACTATGTGCAGCAAGGGAAACTGGCTTACCAGCAAGGAAAAAATACAGGCTCCTTCCAGGCTTATCAGTCCAGTATTGCGAATCTAGCTGCCGCCGGTTCTGGAAGAGACGGGATGGCTTCTTATTATCTGGCTTATATGTACCACGCAGGACTTGGGATAGCTGCGAATCCACAAATGGCACTAAAATACGCACAGGAATCAGCTAACAAAGGCTGGCCCAGCGGCTATTACCTGTATGCCCACCTGCTGCTGGAGCGTAACAATAAGGTAGACAGTGCTAACGCCAAAAAAGCCTTAGTTAAAGCTTGTGAGAAAGGGCATAGAGAGGCCTGCAACAGACTTAATCTGGTAAACAGATAAGATGAATTCACTTTTGCTGAGAATTTCTACTACTATAGATGGCTGGAATGAGGCTGTGGGAAAAGCTGCTTCATGGCTAAGCCTCTTTCTGGTAGTAATAGTTTGCCTGGATGTTTTCCTGGGGAATGTGTTTAGGTATTCCAATGCGGCCCTTTTTGAACTTCAGTGGCACTTCTTTGCCCTTATCTTTTTACTGGGAGCAGGATATACCCTGAAAACAGATAAGCATGTGCGCGTTGATGTTTTTTACAGTAAGTTTTCTCCCAAACTAAAAGCCTGGGTTAATTTGCTGGGTACCCTTCTTCTACTAATTCCCTTTTGTGCGGTACTCATAGATGCAGGATCTACCTTTACTGCTAATTCATGGGCTTTGCAGGAAAAGTCCGCAGATCCAGGTGGCCTTCCGGGTAGGTATCTGATCAAAGGAGCCATAGTTTTGGGCGCCTTTTTTCTTCTTTTACAAGGGATCAGTATCTTGCTTCACTCCCTGAGAACCATCAGTGGAGAAAAATCCGGATAGGATGTATTCCAGAGGTCATGGATTAATATGCACACAGAATACCTACCACTACTACTTTTCGCAGGAGTATTCCTCACCTTATTGACGGGTTACCCCGTTGCCTTTACCTTGGGCGGCTTGTCTATTCTCACTGGCCTGCTGACCATGGGCCTGGATTTTTTCTACTTACTTCCCCTACGTGTGTATGGGACCATGAGCAATTATATTCTCATTGCGGTACCCCTTTTCATTTTCATGGGCATTATGCTGGAAAAGTCAGGCTTAGCTGAAAACCTCCTTCATACCATGTCTATGGTCTTTGGTAGGTTCAGAGGGGGCTTAGCTATTTCTGTCATCATAGTAGGGGCGCTTTTAGCTGCTTCTACTGGAATAGTAGGTGCTACTGTCATTACTATGGGCCTGATCAGTTTACCCGTTATGCTTAAACGTGGCTATCCCCCTACCCTAGCTACCGGAACTATTGCAGCATCAGGTACCCTAGGACAGATTATTCCTCCATCCGTGGTACTAGTGCTGTTAGGCAGTGTACTCAATGTGTCTGTGGGAAAGCTGTTCAAATCTGCCCTGATTCCTGGCCTCATACTAGTGGGTATGTATATGTTATACGTTAGCCTATATGCTGCTTTCAATCCATCCAAGGTTCCTGCTATAGAGGAAGAAGAATTACAGGATTTCAGAACCAATACTTCTGCCGGAGAATTACTCAGAATTTTATTTCTCCCGTTAATCCTCATTCTCACAGTATTAGGATCTATTTTTCTTGGGATAGCCTCACCTACAGAAGCGGCGGCTCTTGGGGCGCTGGGTGCAACTCTTTTAACCCTACTTCAGAAGAAATTCTCTCTGGATGTCCTTAAGTCAGTCATGCAGGAAACGACCAAGTTGACTAGCATGGTGTTTATGATTCTCATAGGTGCTACTGCCTTCTCTCTGGTCTTTAGAGGGTTGGGAGGGGACAGATTTTTAACCTACTGGATAGAATCAGCCAATCTTTCTCCAGAAATGTTTCTGCTTCTGGTGATGGTTCTGGTATTCATAGCTGGATTTTTCATAGACTTCATCGAAATCATCTTCATTTTTGTGCCGGTTATCACCCCCATCATGGCCAGTATGGGTATTGACTTTATTTGGGTAGGGATTTTGTTAGCCCTTAACCTACAGACCTCCTTCCTCTCTCCTCCTTTCGGTTTTGCCCTATTCTACTTAAAAGGAGTTTCTCCACCGGAAGTAACTACAGCACATTTATATAGAGGAATCATCCCCTTTGTAGGGATTCAGGTAGTGCTGCTAGCCCTGATCATTTTGTTTCCGGAAATCATCTACCTAATCAAATAGGCTTCCCCGGAACTAAATCCCAGAGAAGTCTGCCTGATCCATCCATCTCTTGGTGGCTATCTTATGATGGTAATGATTTCGAAGGCCTCCAGAGGTTTTTCTTTCTTAGCTGAAGTTGCATGTACTTTTACCGTATATACTCCCTCAGGAATGAGTTCTCCATCTATCTTTCCATCCCAGTTTACGCTCTCACCTGTACTTTCATATATCAGCATCCCCCATCTACTATATACTTGGAAGAGAATATCTTTTACCCCAAGAGTTATTACTGTGTATTCATCATTTATCCCGTCTCCATTAGGGCTGAAGGCTGTGGGAGTAAATACCTGAATCTTTCGAACTTCAAGCGGTCCAAATCTGGTAGAATCTGAACATCCTGCTTCACTTAAGGCTATGAGTTCTACCTCATACTCTCCGATTTGCTCGTAGGTATGGGTAGGATTTTCCTGTCCTGAAGTAGTTCTATCTCCAAATTTCCAGATATAAGAATCCGCATTTTCACTCAGATTGGTGAAGTTTACAGTTAACTCTTCCACATCTTCTGATTTATCAACAGAGAAGTCTGCCTTAGCTAATGGTGTTACATTCAGATACACACTGGCAGTATCCACACAGCCTAACTGAGAAGTAGCTGTAACCCTAAAC
>JBCDBC010000848.1:0-3330 GCA_039184535.1 Bacteroidota bacterium
CAATGGTATAAAAATCGTCCTTTACTTTAACGATCCTTTCAGCGGACAGGAGTCCGCAACCATCCAGTTGGCAAGCAGGAGCTTGCCAACCCTCAAACACGCACTGAACAAGCTCCTGCTTGTTCAGAAAAATGGTCCAAGAGCATGTGCCGGAGCTTCATCCGGTATCCTGTCTTGGGAAAGAACAATAAGTCTTGAAATGGGCAGAAAAGAATCAAAAACTGTTAGTGGAAATATGGAATGCTAACCATCCAGCATAAACTGACTATGAGAAAGAGTAATAAAATTCCAAGGATACTTAAACTATATAAGGTTGAGGGATTTTCTGTTACCTGCGTTTTCAATACTGGGGAATTTCGGAAAATAGATTTTGAGCCCTTGTTTGTCATGTGGAAGTTGGAAAAAGACCCTTTCCAGAAAAAGTTAATGATCCCAGATGAATTCTCACAGGTACAAGTCATAGGGGGTACCTTAACATGGCCAAATATCACCAAGACTACCAAGCTTTCTAATGGAATGGAATTCAACGTCTCATTAGACCTGGATCCACAGGTTCTTTACGAAGCAAGTATTCCCGACGTGGATGCCAATAATAGATACAAAATTGGGGCTATGTTAAAACAAGCGAGATTGGAGGCAGGGCTTACCCAAGAAGAATTGGCCCAAAGAAGTGGTACCACAAAAAACTACATATCCCGAATCGAGAACGACCGCTCTACCATTGAGGTAAACACCCTTATCAAGATAATCGAAGTTGGTTTAGGGAGAAAGCTAAAAATTGAGGTGGCTTAGTTTACTAAACTAACCTCATCACCCACTCCCAGATTCCGAAGAAGCGAAAGATGGAAATGACAACTATCAGGATTAAGAGTCGGTGTATCCAGATATTGGCATTGGGGACTTTGGTGATAAATCTCACGCCCAGGACTGCTCCTACTGACTGACAAACCGCCATAAAGAGTCCCCAGCCTATATTGACCTGATTGTAATAGAAGAAAATGATGAGGGTAGGAATGTTAAACAGGAGAACCAGGATCAGCTTGATGATATTAGAGTTGGTCAGGTTAAATCTGGAAATGAGGACCAAAGCCGCTAAGAGGAATATCCCCACCCCTGCCTGAATAAATCCTCCATAGACACCTATCAGGAAAAACACGCCAAAGACCAAGGGCCCTTTGGTACGGATATTCTCCGTTTGGGTAGGTGTTATCCACCGCTTGGGTTTAATGAGCAAAACCGCTAGCATGACCACCATGAGATAGCCTACCACCTGGAACATGGCTTCCTTATCCAGTTGGGAGGCTATCCACGATCCCAGCGCGGCCCCTATGAGGGTCGGCAGCAACAACCACTTGGAGGCTTCTATGGGCAGTTTCTGGCTTTTGCTGAATGCGTATATCCCGGTTAAGCTTTGGAGAAAGGCCCCTATTCGATTGGTGCCATTAGCCACCGGAGCAGGTAAGCCTACCAGAAAGATGAAGATAGGTAGGGTGATAAGAGACCCGCTACCGGCGAGTGTGTTGATGATGCCCACCGCTACTCCGGCGAAGCCTATAAAAACATACTCATACCAGAGCAGGTCTGTCAGCATAATCTTTACTTAGAATTCAGTTCGTGTGGGCTTGTTTTTGAGAATGACTTCTATTTTGTCCATCACCTCTTCAGTTAGTAAAGCAGCAGCCTCAGTAGCTTTGAGGTTTTCTTCCAACTGTACTACTTTGGAAGCTCCAAGGATGACGGTACTCACATTGGGGTTTTTCAGACACCAGGCTAATGCAAGCAAAGGCATAGTAGTCCCTATTTCCTGGGCCAAAGCTGTCAGGGCTCTTACCTTATCTATTCTTCCCTCCTTAAAAACATTTTCCTTTAGCCAGTCAAGTCCTTCTATGTCAAAACGAGTACCCTCTGGTGTAGTATCATTGTACTTTCCGGTAAGTATTCCGGACATGAGTGGAGACCAAATGGTGGTTCCTAAACCTACTTCATATAGATCCAGGTATTCTCTCTCTACTTTCTCACGATGAAGCATATTGTATTGTGGCTGCTCCATGACGGGTGCTATGAGATTATTCTGCCTGGCAACCATATGCGCCTGCATAATACGGTCCGCTGGCCACTCAGATGTTCCCCAGTAAAGTACTTTGCCCTGCTGAATGAGGTTATGCATAGCCCATACCGTTTCTTCTACCGGCGTGTTGAAGTCCGGTCTGTGGCAGAAATACAGATCCAAATAATCTACCTGAAGCCTTTTCAGGGCAGCATGACATCCATCCGTAACGTGCTTGGCACTTAAGCCTTTTTGGGTGGGCAAATCTCCTCCCCAGAACACCTTGCTGGAAACGATGAAGGTATCCCTTCCCCAGCCCATTTTCTTGAGAATATTGCCCATCACCTTCTCTGACTTACCTTTCGAATATATCTCAGCATTGTCAAAGAAGTTGATGCCGTTATCATAGGCTAGCTTCATGCAGTCTTCAGCTATACCATCCTTAATCTGTTTGGCAAAAGTCAGCCATGACCCAAAGGAAAGGGCGCTAACTCTTAAACCGGATTTACCAAGTCTTCTATATTCCATATGTATTAAATTGAACTGAATTCAACTACTGGCTTACTTTTAATTATCTAACTTAACCTTACTTTCTATTCCGCATTAACAGGCTACTTAAATCTGACTCCTATAGAGCCGACTGGCACTAATAGCTGTAGATAATTATTTAGGGATTATCCTGCTTTTCCTTTAGCCTTTCTATATTCCTTACTTTTAATCTTAGACTTTAACTTACTATCATGTTCTTTTTACGACAAATAGTTTGTTATCCTGCTGTTGTACCATGACGCCATCTTCAGAAGTTTTTAAGTCTTCCTCTGTAAAGTGAATAATGGTGTGCAGGAACAGCTCTCTTTCTATTTCTACATTAAACTGATCTAGGAGAAGGGACTCAAATGCCTTCAACTTTCTGGGTACCTCATCAACACATAGCAATAGAGAAATAGCTGAGTTCTGAACAAGGTTTACCTTCACACCGGTTTTATACACATGGTCAAAAATGACTTCCAGCTGCCTTTCATCCATGAAAGAAAAGTCTTTAGGCTGTATTCTCAAGAAAGCCTGCTTCTTCTTTTTGATGTAGGAAGTAATGATGGTCTTATTGGTCTTATCAGAGATACAGGTTCCGGGTAGAGAAGTATCCAGAAAGCACTTTACGTACAAAGGAATCTGCTTGGTGTACAGCGGTTTGATGGTTTTGGGGTGGATAACAGATGCCCCATAGAAAGTCATCTCTACCGCTTCCTCATAAGATAGATTGTCGATCTTAGTGGTGTCATCTC
>JBCDBC010000849.1:0-3320 GCA_039184535.1 Bacteroidota bacterium
AATGGAGGAATTTTTCACTGCATGAGGATAAGTAAGCTGGCAAAAGCACAAGGCGTTTCCCTTCAATTAGGGGCACATTTTGGCGAAACCAGTTTATTGACAGCCGCAGCTATGCTTTTTGCTTCCCTGGAACCGGAACTGACATCCATGGAAGGAGGGCTAGGAACCCATTTGTTGAGCAAAGATGTAGTGGAACATTCGCTAAGCGTGAACCAAAAGGGGAAGATTAAGAATACAGGTCATTTACTTCAGCATGGATGGGGAATGAATGTACTCCCTCTTGTGGAAGAAATAGGATTGAGTACATAAAAATTCCTACCTTAAGGATGTATCGGGGGATTATTAATGTTTGAACGTATATTTTGAGAACCTACGGGATGTTGAAGGAAACTACACTGGTACCGCACTTTGTCATTTTATTGGCACTGATGGCCTTTTTGGGGCAAGGTTGTGAAGATCCGGATTATAAAGATTACAGACCTGATGAGGTGAAAGAACTATCCGAGCAGGCAATGGAACAATATATAGATACCGGCTTGGTATTTTCCAGGATCAACTCTTTAGGTGATAAAGAAAGACTTGACAGTCTAATTACAATTGCAGAACAGATCAAAGACTTTGATGAAGAATCTGCCCTCATCTATGCTGAACAGGCCTATAATTTAGCTACTGCGAGAGATTGGGAAGTAGCCAGAGGGATTAGCGCGCATATGGTAGGCTTTCTCAAAAGCAGGCAATCACGATGGGGAGATAATGTAGAGACAGCCATGGTAGATGCTAAAATCAGCCAGCGTTTACTTAGAGATAAAGGCATGGATTTATGGGATGTATATAATGATGAGTTGATAGGCTATCTACACTTTACAGCAGGAGAAGTAGATTCTGCTACCTACTTTTTTGATCTGGCATTATCCAGAATAGCATCTGCAGAAAATCCAAGCAGTTATAATAAACAGAAAGCTATACTATATCACCACTTAGCTAATACATTTTTTAGTGAAAATAAGAATGAATCTTCTAAATATTATGCAAAGAGTGATAGTCTATATAACCTTATAGGCGATACTAAAAGTAGGTCATTTTTGTCGTTTGGGTGGGCTACCTTATACTCCTATTACGATGAGTATGATAAGGCAGATTCAATGTTGGCCAATTGTATAGGGGTAGGAAGGTTAACTAATAACAATGCACTGTTAGCAGAGGTCTATAGATCTAAAGGGTTGATAGAGTACTACAGGTTAAAGGAAACAGAAGAAAGAGAATTTTTAGATAGAGGGATTAATAATCTTAGAACCTCTTTCAATTTTGGGAAAAATGAGCTGTATAGAGCTTATGAACTGATGGGCTATACGTATAATTTGGGAAGCGATATTTTTGTAAATAGAAGCCTAAAAGATTCTGCCCTAAGGTATTTTTCCCTTGCTATAGAAGAAGGAAAAGAAGCAGGGACCATCTGGGCACTTTATGGTACTTCTGGTGAAATTCTCTCTATTTGTTTTGATGATACAGCTCTTTGTAGTGCTATTTTAGAAACTACTGGTCCTGAATATGTACATGCTGCTTATAAGGATGTACTTAATACTGCTACCTCTGAAACTCGAACAGCCTACAGTCGGATAAATTCGATTGAACAGAGAGATCTTAAACTGGCGGCAGACAGAAAAACATCTATTCAGTTTTACATTGGAATAGGAATAATTGGTTTTTTGATAATGATCTTTTTGATTCTGTATCAGCAACAGCAGAATAAAAGATTGCAGGCTAGGATGGTTGCGTTAAGAGCTCAGATAAATCCTCACTTTATATCTAACAGCCTGAATGCCATTGAGAGTTTGATTAATCATGACAAGAAGGAGCAAGCTGGTAAGTACCTGATCCATTTCTCCCGCCTCTCCAGGCAAATTTTGAATAGCTCAGCTACTTCTACGGTAAGTTTGACAGCAGAACTCAAAACCCTGGAACACTTTCTTGCCTTGGAAGAGCTCAGGTTTAAAGGAAAATTGGATTATGACATAGCCGTCCAGCCAGGTTTGAACTCTGATATGGTGGAGGTGCCGGCCATGATTCTCCAGCCATTCATAGAGAATTCTATTTGGCATGGGATTAAACCTAAACCCGATGGGGGATTCATCATGGTAGAGGCTAAACGAGAAGAAGATGTGCTACTGATTACCATAGAAGATGATGGAATAGGGAGAGAGAAGGCAGCCGCAAATAAAAAAGCCTCCCCAATTAAGCAGAAATCCATGGGGATGGAGATCACAGCAGAAAGAATTAAAGCAGCCGGAAAAGTAAAAGGCCCTAACGTAAGCTTCGTAGATTTAAAAAATGATGACGGTTCTGCCAGAGGAACAAAGGTCATCATCAGGATGCCATATAAACTGAGAAAACAAGTAAAAGTATGAACAAGATACGAGCCATACTGGTGGAGGATGAACCTACCGGAATGGATAACATACGGTTCAAATTACAAAACCAATGTCCTGAAATAGAGATAGTGGCAGAATGTACGAGTGGGGCAGAAGCTATACGGGAAATTAATAGGCATCTGCCTGATGTAATCTTCCTGGATATCATGCTGGGAGATATTACGGGTTTTGATGTGCTGGATGCCATTAAGCATCCGACTTTCGACATCATTTTTACCACCAGCTATGATGAATATGCTATCCAGGCTATCAAGACATCAGCTTTAGACTACCTGCTTAAGCCCATAGATGTAGATGAGTTAATAGAAGCTGTGGCCAAAGTGAAGGTAAAGTGGATGCAAAAAAACAGGCAAGCTAAGCCCCCAACCCATATGCATAAGATTGGCTTCCCTATCTCTACAGGCCAGCAGTTTATCAGACTGGATGAGATCATTTATGCAGAGGCTATGGATAATGTAGCTATGCTTTATCTAATGGATGGCAAATCAGTAAAGCTCACTAAGTCCCTGGGATGGGTTGAAGAGCAGTTGAATGATCAGGGGTTTGGAAGAGCACATCACTCTTATTTGATCAACTTTGATCACATAAAAGAATATATACGAAATGACGGCGGCTATGTCATTATGACCAATGACAAGGCCATTAGCGTCTCCAGAAGAAGGAAGGAAGAGTTTTTAAACCAATTGAAACAATGGGACGCCTTATAAGCTAAGCACATATATTGTTTTGTAACCCAATTCATTAATCCTAATAAAATTATCGCCATGGGAGATCCACAACCAGGTAGGCCCAAAGGGCCAAGACCACTAGATTCACATGATTTTCGCAGATACTTTGTCCTATTAGTGGGAATCAATGAGTACAATCCCCCCGTTTCAAGGCTGGGAGGGT
>JBCDBC010000850.1:0-3316 GCA_039184535.1 Bacteroidota bacterium
AAGTAGATGCGTTTTTGCAGGAAGTTTCAAAAGCATTGGAGCTACAACTGGAAGCCAACAGGAAGCTAAAAGAAGAACTGGATAAAGTTCAGTCTAACTATAATACGCTGAAGCAAGTGGAGAATATGCTGCATAAAACCCTTATGCAGGCTGAAGTTTCTTCCAAAACTACCCTGGAAAATGCTCGTGAAAAGGCTGAACTCAAGCTGATGGAAGCTGAAGCTAAGGCTAGAGACATCGTACAAGATGGGATCTCTGAGCGTAAACGTGTGGATGGAGATATCCAGGAGCTTATGGATACCAGAGATGAAATCCTCACCCAGCTAAAGGTATTTCTCGGTACTCAGATTAATAGATTGAGCGGAATAGAGGAAAGAATGAAACTGGACTCTCCCAAGGCTGCTACCAATGGAGTGGTTCATTCACCTGCAGTAAATGACATCTTTGATAGTCCTGAACAAACACCTCATACCAATGGGAAAGCAAATGGGCAGAGTGCTAAGAGCCTTATAGAAGATATCGCAGACGAACTCTAATTTTACCGCTAATACTTTCATCTTTCTTTTCCACTGACGTATTTTATGCCCTGCCTACCTCACAGGTAGACAGATGCCACCTCATTTTATGATCTCATCACATGATTTTATCTGATTCTATCATTCTCCAGGAAATAGAGAAAGGAAATATTGTCATTGAACCGTTTAGAAAGGATTGCCTGGGAAGCAATAGCTATGATGTACATCTGGGGAAGTCTTTAGCCGTATATGAGAATAAGATTCTGGATGCCAAGGTCCATAATACCATCAGAGAGATAGAGATCCCACCAGAAGGGCTAGTTTTACAACCAGACGAGTTCTATTTAGGCGTAACGGAAGAATATACAGAAACGCATGCCCATGTCCCCTTTCTTGAAGGAAAAAGTAGTACCGGAAGGCTGGGAATACATATTCATGCTACAGCAGGAAAGGGAGATGTAGGATTCTGCAATACATGGACCTTAGAGATTACTGTAGCCCAGCCCGTAAGAGTCTACGCAGGTATGCCCGTTGGTCAACTGATTTACTTCCACGTGGAAGGAGATGTGATCAATAGGTATAATCATAAGAAAAATGCCAAGTATACCAGCCGTACTACCAAGCCTGTGGAATCCATGATGTGGAAGAATAGTTTCTAGGACAGTCTGGCCGCCAGTAGCTTGTCTATGTATTTACCCAGAATATCAAACTCAAGGTTTATTTCCATCCCGGGCTGAAGTGCCTTAAAATTCGTTTGCTCGTAAGTGTAGGGGATGATGGTCACAGTAAAGGTCTCAGGATTGGCATCTATAACCGTTAGGCTTACCCCATTGATACAGATTGAGCCTTTATTTACCAGAAGATTGGTATGTTCTTTAGGAAAAGAGAAGGTGTAAATCCATGAACCGCCCACCTCTTCTACCCTAAGTACTTTACCTACCGTATCTACATGTCCCTGTACGAAGTGGCCATCTATTCTAGCTCCTACCTGCATAGACCTTTCTACATTTACTAAGCTTCCCGTTTCCCAGCTATTTAATTGCGTTTTTTGTAGGGTCTCATGAACAGCCGTAACTGTGTAAGTAACGTCCTGCTCATTTACCTCTACCAGAGAGGTTACGGTTAGACATACCCCATTATGAGAAATGCTTTGGTCTACCTGGATCTTCTCCTGAAAGGGAGCCTTTATGGTGAATATACGATTAGTGCCTTCTGTAGCTATAGCCTGTACCTCTGCTACACCTTCTATTATTCCTGTAAACATATATCAAGTTAAGTAAGAAAAGGCTGACACTACACATGTCAGCCTTTTATCTAACCACTAAAATTTGTTTCTGTTATCTGATGAGGGATACCCATCCTTTCAGTTCCCTAACCACATTTTCCGTCAAACCTAGCTCTTCATAGATCATGTAATAATAGTAGGTCCCATCTGCTGCATCATTTCCATTAGAATCTACCTCTCCGTCCCATAAGACTTCAATGTCAGTGGTGTTGGTATGCAATAGCCTTCCCCAACGATCATAGATCTTAAGGTCTTTCAATACGACATCTCTGTAGAATAGGGGTGTGAAGTAGTCATTAATGCCATCTTCATTAGGTGAGAATACATTCCCCATCTCCAGACCTGGGCAAAACTCCAGACAAGTAGTATCTGATAGCTGGCTGGTATTCCCCAGTAAATCCGTCGCATTGATGGCATAGCAACCTGAGAAATTTTGGTCTCTCTCATCAAAGACGAAGGTAATGACGGTATCCAATCCAAAGGAAGCATAAGAGAAAGTTGCTACTGGCTCAAATGGCCCCTGGTCTGTGAGTGCATAATACAAAGTGATGCTTTGACCGTCCTCATCACATAGCTCGTTTTGTTTGGTCACGGTAACCGTGTGCGTAAAGGTTTCGCAGTCTGAGGTAGCCGTCATCATAGGATTACAGGGAGGAAAAGTATCACTGGCTATGGTACAGGAGATTTGAGAATCATTAATGAGTTCGGGTTTTATCCCGTTTACATTATGGGAACCAAAAGAGCGCACGAAATAGCAGTACTCTATATCATCCTCCAGGTTCATGTCCACATATATATGCTGGGTAGCACCGGTTCCGGCTACACTTGCCAGGAATTGGAAATCTCCTCCATCTACTGATCGGAAGATTTCATAGTTGATATTGTCCCATGGAACAAATTCCTCCCAACCAAGGTTAATGGATCCATTGTCTCCTAAGGTAGTGAGGAAAATACTGGAAGCTTCATTTATCCCTTCACTGGACACAACCGGCATATTAGAGCTGTCAAAGATCTCTACTCTGTAGTTATATCCATTTGAGCGAGTATCCAGATTTACATCCGTATAGGTAGTATCTGTAAATGGAATACTAGCTATCTCCGTTTCTGCTGGCTGATCATGTGGTCCTCTAAATAGTCTGAATGTATATGGTGGTGGGAAGAAGCTATCAATAGAGTCTGGCAATGACCAGCTTAGGAAGATTTCTCCATTTGTCAAACCAGTAACTGACACACTGTCATTGGTCATGTATAGAGAATCACTTACGATCTCCACACACACCTCTTCTGTGGCACAACTCTCTATTAAAGGAATAAAAGGTGCTTTCACATCTCCATACATGGCGGTCACCACATAACAAATCTCATTATTAAAGATCTCTGGTACCCCCATAAGAGAATCATTAAAGGTGGTATTATCCCAACCTGACTGATATTCAATTAGCTCGAAGCCTACATCCTCAGGACTCATTTCACAACAGATAGAGTCTTGTTCCCAGTTGGCTGAGTTAATTCTCCT
>JBCDBC010000851.1:0-3313 GCA_039184535.1 Bacteroidota bacterium
AACTGACCAAGCCACGGGAGATCCCTTACTAAGGGCAACCATCTTTGTAAAAGGGACTACTGTAGGAGCTTTCACAAATCTAGATGGATCTTTCTCCATCGAAGTACCCCCTGATGCTGATACTCTTCAAATCCGATACATAGGATACCAAACTCAGGAATTACCCATCAGAGGTACTTCTAATTTTTCCGTATCACTTGAATCGGTGGATATACTAGATGAAGTAATCATCGTAGGATATGGTACCATCAAAAGAGAAGATGCTACAGGCTCCCTTCAATCTGTGAATACAGAGCTATTTAACAAAGGTGCCATTACGGGACCCCAGGAACTGCTTGCAGGGAAAGTGCCAGGGGTAACCATTACTACAGATGGATCACCAGGTGGTGGTGCTTCCATCAGAATTAGAGGTGAGTCCTCTCTGAGTGCTTCCAATGATCCACTGATTGTGATAGATGGAGTACCCATTGACAACAGTGAGATATCAGGCTCAAGAAACCCCTTGAATATCATCAACCCGAATGACATTGAGTCATTTACGGTATTGAAGGATGCTTCTGCTTCAGCTATCTATGGGAACAGAGCTTCCGGAGGGGTGATTCTGATTACTACTAAGAAAGGAACGTTAGGCAAGGGGGTGAGAGTAGGATACAATGGAAATACCTCTGTAGGGTATCCTATTAATACCGTAGATGTTCTGGGGGCGAATGAGTATAGGGACGTAGTTAGACGTCAATTTGATGAAGCCCATCCTGCAAGAGCATTGTTAGGAGCAGCTAATACAGATTGGCAGGATGAAATTTACCAGACTGCTGTAGGACATGACCATAATGTATATGCTTCTGGTGGAATAGGTTCTGTACCATACAGAGTATCTCTCGGTTACACTTATAAGGAAGGGATTCTAAAAACAGATGAGTTCCAGCGTATAACTACCGGTATTAACCTAAATCCTAAGCTCTTAAAAAACACCCTACAGGTGAATATGCAGTTCAAGGCTATGTTCACCCAAAACCAGTTTGCAGACAGAGGAGCTATAGGAAATGCATTGAGCTTTGATCCAACCCAGCCTGTGCGCGATGCTAGTAGTCCTTATGGAGGATTTACTACCTGGGCCATAGCCAATGGAAACCCTAATGCAATTTCTCCTACCAATCCAGTGGCATTACTAGAATTGAGAGATGATCAATCAGATGTAAACCGATTCCTATTCAATGTAGCCCTGGACTATAGAATTCCTTTCCTGCCTGATTTAAGAGCCAATCTAAATCTGGCCAGAGACTACTCTAAAGGAGAAGGGACTGTCAATGTGCCTAATATTGCTGCCTTTGCCTTTGATGAGATCAATGGAGGAGGAGTAAGAAATGAGTATAGCCAGGAAAAGACCAATGATCTGTTAGAGTTTTACCTGAACTACAAGAAGATCATAGATGATGACCATGACATAGACCTTCTGGCAGGATACTCATGGCAGCATTTTGAAATAGATAATACTTTTAGAAATTCTGATGCGGCGGGTACGCCTTCAGAGACTGTAGCGGGAGCTGATCCGGCTGAATATTTTCTATTGTCTACTTATGGACGTCTGAACTACAGCTTCAAGCAGAAATACTACTTAACCCTGACTGTAAGAAGGGATGGGACCTCCAGATTTGCTGAAGAAAACAGATGGGGAACTTTTCCTGCAGCTGCATTAGCTGTTAAGCTACTAGATAATGATAATAATACCTTCAACAATCTGAAACTAAGAGCAGGTTGGGGGATCACTGGTCAGCAGGAAATAGGAGACTTCTACGCCTATCTGGCCAGATATCAGGTAGGGTTTGAAAATGCTCGTTACCAGTTTGGGAATGAGTTTGTAACTACTCTGAGGCCTAATGGCTATGACGCTAATATTCGTTGGGAAGAAACTACGACTTATAACTTTGGCCTTGATTTCTCCATCATCAAAGACAGACTGAGTGGATCAGTGGATCTTTATCAGAGAAATACCACAGACCTACTAAACCGCATACCTGTACCTGCAGGAACCAATCTCTCCAACTTTGTTACGACCAATGTAGGGGACATGGAAAACAGAGGGGTAGAGGTTTCTCTCTTTACTACCCCTGTAAAAACAGAGAATGTTACCGTAGACCTGGCTGTAAACATAGCTTATAATGAGAATGAAATTACCAAGCTGACGGCCATAGATGACCCTAACTATGAAGGAGTATTGACTGGTGGAATTTCTGGTGGTGTAGGATCTAATATTCAGATTCACAGTGTAGGATTCGCACCAAGGTCCTTCTATGTCTTTAAACAATTGTATGATGATGACGGCAATTTGCTAGAGGATCAGTTTGAAGATTTGAATGGAGACGGAATCATCAACGATCAGGATAAATATAGATTCCAGAAGCCTGCAGCAGATTATACTTACGGTTTCTCAGGAAATATCAAGATCCATAACTTTGACTTAACCTTTGCTGGGCGTGGAAATATAGGAAATTATGTATATAATAATGTCCAGACGGACATGGGCTACCTGAACAGGATATTCGGAACTACAGGCGTTCTGTGGAATGTAAACCGCTCTGCGGTAGACCTAAATGTATTAGAGCAGTCCAGCTTGACCTTCAGTGATCACTTTGTGAAGAGAGCAGATTTCTTCAGGTTTGACCACATTACTGTGGGATATTCTTTTAATGATGTAGCCAAGGTGGCTAAGTTTGCGAGAATATATGCCACCGTTCAGAATCCATTTGTGATCACAGATTATGATGGACTGGATCCTGAGATATTCGGAGGAATAGACAATAACATTTACCCTAAGCCTGTAACATGGCTGCTAGGACTTTCAGTAGAATTCTAAAATGACAATAGCATAAAAATGAGACGTTCTTACTACTCAAAACTCAACCTGGTACTGATAATTGTGCTTTTGATCGCCTTTGGTACCGCCTGTGTAGACGACCTGGATACCATACCCATAGACGAAGACGTAGTTACGGCTAGCGTAGTGTACGATAGCCCGGAATCTTACCGACAGGTATTGGCTAAGATATATGCAGGTTTGGCAGTTAGTGGACAGCAAGGTCCCGCCGGCCAATCTGATATTGAAGGGATAGATGAGGGATTTGGTCAGTACCTGAGAGGCTTCTGGTATCACCAGGAACTGTCTACAGATGAAGCCATCATAGGATGGAATGACCAGACCATTAAAGACTTTCATTGGCAGGAGTGGAGCGCTGATGATGGTTTTATTTTCGCTTTCTACAGCAGAATTTTTTATCAGATAGCCTTAGCCAATGAATTTATAAGAGAAACCACA
>JBCDBC010000852.1:0-3313 GCA_039184535.1 Bacteroidota bacterium
ACCATCATGGAAATCAGGAAGCTTCCCTCTAAATCTGCTACGGCGAGTTTTACTACCAGCAGGGAAGGAAGGAGAATATAGTAGGTGAGCTTGTCTACATAAGGCCAGAACTGATTACCGGGAAAGTTGGTTTTCTTCAGAATAAATCCGGTGATCACTAACCCAAAAGTGGGGATTAAGGCTCCTAAGGTAGACAGCATAAGCGGTTCCTTATTCTTGTAAGGCCGGAATCATGTACTTTCCTATGGCTTCCTGATAAGTACCCATGAGTTCAGTAATATTCCCCACATTCTCACCATCTACTTGAACGGCACATGAACTGACTATTCCCAGTTTTAGGTAAGGGAAACCGGCCTGCTTAAGGACATTTTCAAACGTTACTTCAGAAGTAGCGTCTACAGAAACCACTACTCTTCCTCCAGCCTCTCCAAACAGGAAAGCATCCTTGCGGAAGTCTGTTGGGCAAGAGATCTCTGCACCTAGCCTATTTATAAATCCGGATTCCAGTAAGGTGATGGCTAATCCACCATCAGAAATATCATGTGCAGACTGGATTAACTTTTGACTGATCAAGTCCAGTACTACTGTTTGGAGGGCGAGTTCCTCATCCAGATTTACATATGGAGCTGGACTCTTCTCTATGTTGTGGTAGTGATAGACATAAGAGGAAGATCCTACATCTTCCTTAAGAGTTCCTAATACATAAATGGAATCCCCTTCTTGCTGGAAACCCATGCTTATGTAGGCTTTAGCTATGTCTTCTATGGTTCCTACCATGCCTATCGTTGGCGTAGGGAAGACAGGTCCATCAGCAGACTGATTATATAAACTCACATTTCCACCAGTTACAGGGGTACTGAACTTTCTACACGCTGCCCCCATACCCTGAATGGCTTGAGAGAATTGCCAGTAGACTTCTGGGTTATAAGGGTTCCCGAAGTTCAGGCAGTTAGTAACACCTAGCGGCTTGGCACCGGAACATACCAGGTTACGTGCGGCTTCCGCCACTGCCAGGGCTGTCCCGGCAAAAGGGTCCGCATGCACATAGCGGGAATTGCAGTCTGTAGTTACGGCTAGGCCCTGTTTCGCACCATGTATCCTGACCACAGCCGCATCAGTAGGCCGATTGGTCGATAGGTTGGCTGTACCTACCATGGAATCATACTGCTCTGTCACCCAGCGTTTTGATGCGATAGACGGAATGGTCAAGAGGCTCTCTATGACTTCTTTATGAGAAGCAGGTTCTGGAACCTGATCTATCTGGAAGGCCTTAATTTCTTTTCTGTAAGCAGGCTCCTGCTGTTCTCTCACATACACTGGAGCGCCACCCCCTAGTACCAAACTGGCTGAAGGGACTTCTGCTATCTGCTCTCCATTCATGTGGTAGCGTAGGTAGCCAGTATCAGTTACTACGGCTATTTGGGCACAGTAAAGGTCCCACTTATCAAAGATATCCTGAATGATCTGTTCCTTCCCTTTCTGCACTACGATCAGCATACGCTCCTGAGATTCTGACAATAGAATCTCAAATGGCTTCATGTCTTTCTGGCGCATAGGCACTTTATCCAGCCATACATCCATGCCTACCTCCCCTTTGGCAGCCATCTCACAGGTAGCACAGGTGATACCTGCTGCTCCCATATCCTGCACCCCTACGGTAACTCCTGTCGCGATGACTTCCAGGGTAGCCTCTAGTACTAGTTTCTCTGCAAAGGGATCTCCTACCTGCACGGAAGGTAATTTCTCCTCGGACTCTTCATTAATATCTTCAGAAGCGAAGGTAGCTCCATGAATTCCATCTTTTCCGGTAGCAGAACCTACAATGAACACCGGATTACCCGTTCCTAGGGCGATAGCCGAAGCTGTTTTTCCTCTTTCCACTATGCCTACAGACATGGCATTGACCAAAGGGTTCACATGATAGCAGGGATCAAAGTCTATTTCTCCAGCTACTGTAGGAACTCCAAAGGCATTTCCATAATCACCTATGCCTTTTACCACACCCTTTAATAGATGCTGTGTTCTGGGATGACTCAAATCGCCAAACCGGAGAGAGTTTAGGGAGGCAACGGGTCTGGCTCCCAGACTGAATATATCTCTATGAATACCCCCAACACCTGTAGCCGCTCCCTGATAGGGTTCTATGGCGGAGGGGTGGTTATGTGATTCTATTTTAAAAGCAACAGCTAGCTTTTCGCCAAGGGCCATGAGGCCTGCTCCTTCTTCGCCAGCACCTGCTAAGACATTTTCGCCTTTGTTCGGGAGGGTCTTAAGTTGGAGAATGGAGTTTTTGTAAGAACAGTGCTCACTCCACATGACGGAATACACGGAGAGCTCTGTGAAGTTGGGGGTTCTGCCCAGTATTTCTTTGATCTTGTTAAACTCCTCTGGAAGGAGACCTAATTGTGATGCGACTTCTTGTGTTACTTCTTGCATAGGTTCTATTTCAAGCCCAAAGTTAGTCAAAGAGAATGAAGCTTTCCCAACAGAATGATGCTTTATGTCCTCTCCATTTACTAGCATGGAAGAAAAAACCAGCCTAAGTCCTGAAAGGCTAGGCTTCAGGACTTAGGCTGATGAAAAAGAGTAACTATAGGGTTGGGATTAGTTAATGCCAATGATGGTGTCTAATCCTTTATTTTTCTCTTTGGACTCTTTTAGTAAATCTTCCTGTACGTTGATCTTCTTCGCATTAGCGCCTAGTTCTCTGGGACCATACTTACCCTCTGCATCCAGATAACGAGATTTTTCATTGTCATCCAAAAGGGCCTGGATGATATGTCTTACCCTATGCTTTATCTTAGGATCTTCCACGGGGAAGACCAGCTCTACCCTTCTATTGAGATTTCTCTGCATAAGGTCAGCGCTTCCCATATAAATGGTAGACTTTCCGCTATGCTTGAAGTAGAAAATTCTACAATGTTCTAGGAACCTGCCTACTATGCTCTTAACCGTGATATTTTCACTGACTTCCGGGATACCCGGCTTCAGACAACAGATGCCTCTTATGATCAGCTCTATTTTAATCCCCTTCATGGAGGCCTTGTATAGCTCCTGTATCATATCGGGGTCTACCAGAGAGTTCATCACCATGATGATTCTGGCAGGAGTATCCTTTTTATGGTTCTTGACGCACTCCTTAATGAGCTTGGTGATGCCCTTTCTCAGAGTAGCCGGGGCAACGAGAAACTTATTCCAGTCTTCCTGCTGTGAGAAGCCAGTTAGCAAATTGAATAGGCCTGAGGCATCTTCTCCCATTTCTTTATCAGTGGTAAAGAGAGAAAGGTCAGTATAGATTTTAGCTGTAGTAGCA
>JBCDBC010000853.1:0-3312 GCA_039184535.1 Bacteroidota bacterium
AGCGTCCCCCATCCCAATTAATCTGATAGATTCTTTCAGCTCCGGTATATCCATCTTGTCCGCAGTGGGTATCAAGATTTTGGCTGGACGGGGTAAAACTAACCGTAGCTCCACACTGAAGACTAGTGGTAACATTACTACGGTCACCACACAAATCTCCTTGTGGAGTAAGATTCTCTACTAGGAGGGTATAGTTGTTAATGTCTGCTGATTGGTATCCATCCACAATCAGATAATAAGTACCAGCAGCTAGTGTTTGTGTAATCTGTTCACTACTTCCAGCTACTTGGGGAGCAGCAATCACTGAATTTACATCACAATTATCCAGCAGAATAAGATCTAGGTCTGTTCCTAAATCAGGATTTCCAGGGGGAGAGTGTTGCCTGCATTTCTCCACCAGGCCAATCAATAACATGCACCACTTCTGGCCCATCATTACCGAACTGAAGACCAGTATACTGGTTGAAAGTAGTAGTGCCGTTTTGATTAGATCCCGTATAAAGATTACCCTCTGTTAGGGTTATTGGGTTCTCACATGGATCCTGTGGTGGGTCTTCCCTCTCTACTAACAACTTATAGAAGTCTACATTATTAGAGGTAGTAAATCCGTCCACCACCAGGTAGTAGGTACCTACAGGTAGATCTCCTACTTCATCATCATTGGTACTTCCCATTTCATAGGAACCATTCCTGAAATCATTAGGGTCACAAGAGTTTAAAACATTCAAGAATAGTCTCCCTCCTAGAATTAAATCTCCGTTAGAGAAGGTAACTTTCATAACTCCTCCCGGCCAATCAATTGTATGCACTATTTCAGGTCCGTCGAGAGTGGCTCCGTTAGCATAGTCAACAAAAGTAGATGTCCCATCCACATTAGAACCTTGGTATTCAGTCCCTATTGTCAAGGGTATTGGATTTTCACAGGGATCATCTTCCTGACAAGGATTGGCTGGATCAAATAGTGTTATATCATATTCAGAAGGAGTATCGAAGTTGGGGCCTTCTGCAACTATATAGAAGGTACTATTAGATACCCCAGGGATATCACTTATGGTTATAAGGTTAGAGCCCACATTTAATTCAGCTCTAACCACAGGAAATCCGTTGGAGCCGTTTTCACAAGAGCTAAGTAAAAGGAAAACGGTCGCGGGAGAAGCTGCACTGATATCTAATGAAAGTTGAGGATTGGCCCATGTGAATGCATGAACTACTTCTGGCCCAACGGCTCCTCCAGATATTCCATTAGGATATTCATAAACAGAAGCATTTCTACTTCCTTGATCCGTATCTCCCGAAAAGATCTGACATTCAGATAACAGGATTGGATTTCCACAATCAAGGTTTTGCCCCTGAAGGTTTCCTCCCCATAGCCAGAGGCTAAGAAAGAGGAGGCATATAGGCACATGGCCCACATACCGCTTGTGTTTGATACTGCTGCCCACATCTCGGCACGCAAGTATCTGCGATAGTAAGTGTAAGAATTTGAACATGGCGTAATTAGGATTAAAAGAGTCAAAAATTAGTAAAATAGGAATGGTTGAAAGATTCCCTAAGTTCAAATATTGTTATTTTTTGAATCAATTCAGTTATCGAAGCATTAAAAAATGAGTCATTAGGGGTATTTAGGCCCTTTTTTTCAGTAGGTGGTGGACTTCTGCTGATAAGTGGTCATCAGGGATATAAGAAGAATAAAGTTGAGGGGGAGCTAACGATTAGGGGTAAGGAAATGAGTTTTCTTATATATGGGAAGCCAAATACCTGTAAAATAAAGGATACGATTATTTATGGAATAAATGTTCCGAATGGAATAACCTTATTGTGGACTGAAATAGCTCGATGAAGTGACAAAATATTGGTTATGAGTGAGTTGTGTATAAAAAAAGAGGCTCCTTTTGGGAGCCTCAATAATTAATCTGTGAGTAAGAGTTACTTTCTGTAATCCAATGCCGGCTTTCTATCTCCTAGAAGGGGCTTATAGGCGAAGTCAGTTCCACGTCTTTTGAGCAGTTCTTCCCTGGCTTGTTGGAGGGTTTCCGGACTCAGCATAAGCTGCATAGCCGTAAGGGTCATGGTCTTGGCAGCTACTGTCATCCCTTTCTGTCCTATGCTCATTCCACCTGCTGCTATGGCTTGCCAGCTATGGGCAGAAGTCCCCGGAACCCAGGTAGCAGCACGTAAGCCGGCAGTAGGGACTACCCAACTCACATCTCCTACATCCGTAGACCCTCCTTGCCCTTTCAGAATTACCTGAAAGGGAGAAATTTTAGCGGCATCTTTCAGGTTGATCATTTCTGCATATGGGAAGGAATTTACGATCTCCTTAGCAAACTCAGTCTCCTCTTCCGTATACTCCACACCTCCTACCTGGGTCAGTTTATCATGCATGATTTTGGACAGGGTGACATTTGGGAGCACATTATAGATTCCGTGAATGACTTCATATTCCATACGTGTACCCGTACCCAGGGCAGCAGCCTCCGCACACTTTACTACACGCTCAAAGTTGCTGGCTGCCAGTTTCATTTCAGGATGGCGTACATAGTAGAATACCTCTGCAAAGTCAGGGATGACATTAGGGGCTGATCCTCCTTCTGTGATCACATAGTGGATTCTGGATTCCATGGTTACGTGCTCCCTCAAGAGGTTCACCATATAGTTCATGGCCTCAACACCATCCAGGGAGGAACGACCATTCCAGGGAGCGGAGGCAGCGTGAGCAGACATGCCGTAGAAACGAAATTTGGCAGATTTATTGGCTAGAGAGGAAGCAGCATTAGCACCATTGCTATTCGCGGGATGCCAGTGGACTACAGCGTCTACATCATCAAAGAGACCTTCACGTACCATGTACACCTTCCCGGCGCCTCCTTCTTCTGCAGGTGTGCCGTAAAACCTCACGGTTCCCTGTATGTTCTCTGCTTCCATCCAGTTTTTCAGTGCAATGGCAGCGGCAGAAGAAGCCGT
Source organism: Bacteroidota bacterium (assembly GCA_039184535.1). Classification (GTDB taxonomy): domain Bacteria; phylum Bacteroidota; class Bacteroidia; order J057; family J057; genus JBCBKZ01. The sequence continues at coordinate 2,965 of JBCDBC010000853.1, forward strand.
CCCAAAGAGGTGGTGCCCACAGGCATGGCCTGCGTTTACGTCTGTACGTTTCTCACGTGAAGGAGAGTTAGTCTGGGTGATCCCGGGCAGGGCATCATATTCTCCCAATATCCCTATGACGGGTGATCCCTCTCCAAAACTGGCGGTAAAAGCAGTAGGAATTTCGGCTACACCGGCTTCTATGGTGAAGCCTTCCTTTCTCAAGGTCTCCTGGAGAAGCTCTGAGCTTTTGTATTCCTGGTAGCCTACCTCAGCCAGGTCCCAGATCTGCTTGGCTATACCAAAGTAAGCATCTGACTTGGCGTCCAGTTCTGCCAGGGCCTTAGTTTCTGCTTCTGAGAGCTGTGC
>JBCDBC010000854.1:0-3311 GCA_039184535.1 Bacteroidota bacterium
AGTCAAAGGTTGAGGATCTTATCTAGTAGCACACTTATCAAATTATCATTTCCATGCCTGTTATTGCGCAAATCATCATTTTTGGAGCCCTGGGAGCTACGGCAATTCTTTACACCATATTCTCATTTGCCTACAAGATAGAAAAGGCTAAAAGTAAGGCAGATGTGGCTGAGAGTGATGTTGTGAAAGGACTAGTAGAAGAGAATAAACAGCTTCGTACTAATCAGTCGAAGATGCTCAAGAGAATAGAATCTCTGGAAGCCATCATAGTAGATAATGATATGCTGAATCTGGAAACGGGCTTATCCAGTAGAATGGAAGAGGAGAAAGAGAGCTACTCTCAGTCCAGGAAACAACCTGGGATAGAAGAATTACTATAAATTTTCCAGCCCCACGCATTACACCTAAAACTCCTATGCCTACTATTGCCTACATCCTCTTATTCGCTGCCTTTGGAACCATATCTATTCTCGGTATGGTATTCTCCTATAACTATAAAATGCAAAAGGCAAAGCTAGAGGCCGAAAACGGAGGTAAGGGCAATACAGATGAAATTTTGAAAGAACTCAAAAGACTTAGCAGCAATCAGTCTCGCATGCTTAAGAGGATAGAGTCTTTGGAAGCCATCATCGTAGATAATGATATGAATGATCTGGAAACGGGACTTTCCAGCAAAATAGCAGATAAGGAAGATACTTCAGCCACTACTAACACGGCTTTGGATAAAGACATTAACCTATAACACATCAAACACACTTAACAAATGGGACCAGGAGAAGTACTAACGATGGCCATTATTTTTGGGAGTATAACCCTCACGGCTTTCTCCATAGGCAACTTTGTCTATAAAACCAGAAGAGAAAAGTATAGGGCTATGGGAGGCTCTGAAGAAATCAAAAGGGAGCTGAAAAAGGTTTTGGATGATAATAAAGCTATCAAAAAACGTCTGGAATCCTTGGAGGCCATAGTAGTAGATGCAGACCTGGAAGAACTGCAAACCAGTTTTAATTCAGAAGTAGGGACAGAAATAGAGGAGCTTAGAAAACTGAATAAAGGAGAGTTGGGTGAGGAGGTATAAAAAATAACCCCCGGCTCATCTGTAGCCAGGGGACAACTGTCAGGGGGGAGGGAAATTCAGCTAGTGCTAATTTGTTAGGTTGAAGTGGAGTTTCATGTTAAGAAGCTTGGCTATCTTCTTCCCATTCTTCGTCGCAGACGTAAAATCCAGCTTACATATGTGTTGTTCTATGGCTGAGCCGAGTAGCTGCTGAGGACTGGCTAACTGCTTACCTCTGATGTAAACCTCCTGACTACTTGATAGCTCATTTGTCTTCAAGCTTCCTTCCATTCCCTTATCTATCTGCGACTCTGCATTCTTGATCTCTGAAGAAACCGGATTCATATTCATCGGCACGGCTTCTATATAGGCTGTCCCTTGTTCAAGTGGGGCAGAGACAGGAAAAAGACTCAGACTCTGCGAGAATATGCTGTAGGTACAGTTCGCATAAGCCAGGATAAGGAATAGCGTTTTCATATGGCCTTAGACTTATTAGGTGATCTTTGCCTGTTTATGGGGAAGTACCTATGCGGGTAACTAACTAATGGATAGCCAATCACATTATCTAGGGTAGTAGGGGGATTTGAAGGGGTAAGCGGTAAGTGCGTCTACTTAGTGGAAAAAATAATGGGAATCCCTGGAGCGGGGGATTCCCATATTCTATCTAACCAACTGAAAAACTATTACTCAAGACTTATGATATAAATATCCAGTTCTGACTCCTTCTTTCCCAGATATTTAACATTTTTAACAGCCTTAACATTTTGATAAGACTTTCATCCAGAGGCAGTTCTACGCTTTCGTTTGATTATCCTTTGAAGCTGGGAAAAGCCTGGACTTCCATCTTCTGTATGCCCAATAGCCTAAACCAGCAAAAAGGAGCAAAGGCCACATGTTAATGATGGCTATCAAGACAGAAGTAAGTCCCTTCCAGCCATTAATAAAACTTCGCTTCACTTCTGTCCAGAAGGTACTGGTTTGTTTGACCGTTATAGCTTCCCCTGCTTCATACATACTCAGCTTTACGCTGCTGTAGCTGGCCTTATCTCTCAGGTAAACTGTTCGTCCCTGCATGCGCTCTATTTTTTCCCTCACCTCCGTCAAGTATTTCTCCAGCTTGAGAATGTCTTCTATGGTTTTGGCTCTGTTCAGAAGTTGCTGATAACGGGCTTCTAATGCTTTCTGGGTTTTAATTCTCGCTTGTAGATCCAGGTATTCCTCCGTTACATCCTTAGAAGAGATATTCCGGTAGTCTATTTTGACTCCCATAGAACTGATTAGGTACATCAGGCTATCAAACTCAGAGACTGGTACCCTGATCTCGAATTCCCGCTCTACACTTCCACCGTAGAATTGCTGATTCTCACCAGAATAATAGGCATGAGTAGCGCTTAGGTATTTCTTCAGTAATCCATAGCTTTCATGTAGGCTTTCTACCTCCATCCGGATTTCTGCCCGTTTGATGAGCATCTGCTTGTGGGAAACGGTTTTGATCTCTGGTCCCTCCTGATCCACTGTTTGGAGGACAGCCTTATCTTCTATAGCTGCGTCTACCATAAGTGCACTTTCAGCATATTCCCCTTCTACAGAGCCAGGGCTACACATGTTAACCATGAACATTAGGCTACTAACAGCCATCATACAACATTTAAGCATATGTGTTAAATTAGTTTGGTTTGTTATATGAGTGGTGTCAGAGAAAAATTCCACACAGGAAAGAAAAATAGTACCTCCATATGCCTCGCTTTTATGTATCTTTCCCTTCTATGAATAGGTACAAGCACAAAAACAGTATATGGGGATTGGGTATACTGCTCTTTTTGGCCTCCTGTGCCATGAACACCACACCTCAAACAGGTTCAGCGAATAAGGTGAACCCTTGGCAAGCGGAGAGCAGAACGTATGAAGAGTTCATTAAATCTGTTCAATTTTATCCCGGACCGGCTAACCAGGGACCAGGCTTGAAAGCGCTTTCTCCAGTCATCTACCTGAATGATCCTTCCTCCTTTCTGACGTTGGAATTTGATGAGCTTGTTCCTAGAGATACACCGGTTTCTCTTTTATATGCTGATATCACTAACTGTGATGCCAACTGGAATCCTACTAATGTACTTCCCATAGAATTTTATGAAGGCTTTACCAGAGATCCAGTAGACATTTATCAGCGCTCTGATTTTACTAAGGTAGAATACATCCACTACCTCTATTCTTTCCCTCAGGAGAATGAATATTTCAAGAAGAGTGGGAACTACAT
>JBCDBC010000855.1:0-3310 GCA_039184535.1 Bacteroidota bacterium
CAATACTTCATATATCAGGAGTTCGAATTCGCTGATTATTAGGACGATCCAAAAAATCTGATTCGTAGTAATATTTTTTGAGAATTTCTGTTTTGTCAAAATAGAGAATGACCAAAACTGGCCATTCTCATCAGGTACTCGAGTACCTTCTCCCTAACAATGACCACATCTTTGAAAAAGTTGTACTTCATTGCTTTCCTTCTAAACTATTCATGAAAGCACGATTTCTTTCAGAGAAAAAAGTCCCTTTGTTCCCGATATTTGGAAGGAGGAAATTCATAAATAGTGCGAAAAGGGCGTATTTTGGCACATATTTGTCTGAATGATTCATTAATTTGTTCCCGGAAGGATTATGAAAACCTGGGAAACATTACATGCACTTTCTAAAAAGGAGCGTCTGCAGTTCAGCCATTGGCTGGACATGGAACTTGTGGGTAAGAAATCGATTCTGTCAGATATCCTAAAGGCACTTCTCACATTTAGTAGCCTCCCAAGTAGAGAAAGCCTTTGGAAAAAAAGTTTTCCGGATATTCCTTATGATGAGAAACAGGATAAAAAGTTGAGGAAAGAGTTGTATAAGCTTATGAACCATCTGCGGGTTTATCTGGCTTACAGCATGCTCAAACAACAAGAGGATTTAACTTCAGAGTTGTTTTTAAAGAGACTTAGTCAACTCCATCTCCCACAGCTGTTTGAAGAAGAATCAAAGAAAGTTCTCACTGATCAGGAAAAAAACAAGGCGCCTTCACCATCCTACTATGAACTCAGGTACCAAGTCCATAAACTGATCAGGCATCATAAGCTGAAATATAAGGGAGGAGAAAAGTCCACCTATCAACATGGAGCCAGCCTAAATCAGTATTTTGATCCGTGGTGGATACATGAAAAGTATTTACTGGCTTGTGTAGATGATACGCTTGAGCAGGTCAATGGACAGGCCGTTTTTACCCCCTTGATGGCTGAAGCGGAAGAGATCATACAAGCACATCCAGATTATCCCAAAATGGGATACCTAAAACTGATGAAGCGCATCATGAAGCTGGAAGAGGATACTGAGCTTGCAGATATATTTCCCTCCTTTCAGGAGATAGCCTCACAGAAAAAGAAATACGAAGAGGACGAATTTAGCCACCTGTTTATTTATCTCACCAATCGCTCCGTACGTCTCTTTCATGTACGCGAATCTGAGGAGACGGCTCTGCTCCTTTTTCAACTTTACCGTTGGGGAATAGACAATGACATACTGCTCTATGAAGGGAACATCATTCCGGGATATATGCGCGCAGTGATCCATACAGGCCTGTTAGCCAACCGTGAGCAAGAAGTCCAGCAGCTTATCCCGATGTATGCTGAGAAGTTGTTACCAGATTCAAAAGAAGATATTCTGGCTCTTTGTCAGGCAAAATTGAGCATTCATAAAAAAGCCTACTCTGAGGTAAGTCCTTTTTTGAGAAATCAGAAATTCTCAGATAGAATTATGGAGATTGAATCTCGCCTCATCAGGTTTCAAGCTGAATACGAATTGGATAGGGAGAATACGGTAGAAATAGAAGGTCCTCTAAATACCTTGGAAAGGTTTGTGAGAGAACAAAAAGGCTTATCCGAAAACTACAAAGCTCGCTTTCTCAAAGTGATCAGTATTTTCTTCCGCATGATCCAACAGGATAATAGAGAAAGGCTGGAGAACCTGCTAGCTGAAATTGGGAGTCATTCTCCTTACAGCATCAAGGGGTGGCTAAGAGAAAAAATACTTGAAAAGATGGATGGTTTGGCCGTTTATCATTAACCTCTCTGAGAATGAGGATTCACAATTCCATATTCTTTCATCTTGTTTTTCAAGGTACCATAACTAAACCCAAGGGCTTCGCTACTATGCGTTTGGTTGTAGTTAAATAGCTTAAGTACATATCGGATGTGTTTCTCCTCCACCTTTTTCCAACTCAGATAAGATTTAGGATTTTCTTCTTTAAACCTCTTGGGTAGATGTTCTAACTCAGCCTTTTCTTCCGCAAATACATACAAGGTGTTAAGTATCCCTTCTAGTTGGCGGATGTTTCCAGGGTAAGGGTAGTAAAGTAGCTGTTTGTGGACCTCCCCTGAAAGTCTTAAGGGAAACACCCCGTATAGCTTAGCCAATTGATGTAACAGATGTCGAATGAGTTCCTCCTTCTGGACAATAGGATATTCTGCCAAGGAAGGTAACTCCAGTTCCATATAAGCCAGGCGGTAATATAAATCGCCCCGAAAACTTCCTTGTTGAATCATCTCTTCCAGGTTTCGATTGGTAGCCGTGATCACCCTTACATCCGTTTTTATCACCTCACTGCCTCCAACTGCTGTGAACTCCTGATCCTGAAGAACTCGCAACAGTGAAGCCTGGAATTCCATGGAGATATCCCCTATTTCATCCAGAAAAAGCGTCCCTTTGTGGCATAGCTGGAACAGTCCCTTCTGATCCTGATTGGCTCCGGTGAAGCTGCCTTTCTTATGTCCAAAAAGCCTGGATTCTAGTAGTGTATCTGTTAATGAAGCACAGTTGATGGCCATGTAGGTCTTACTGGCTCGCGAAGAGTTTTGATGAATGAACTTTGCCAGGTTTTCTTTCCCAGAACCACTTGCGCCACGTATCATGATGTTTTTGACAGGATCAGCCTTAGCTATTTTATCAGCCTTATCATAAATAGGCTTGAGAATAGGAAGCATCTTAAAGCCTTCTTCTATTTCAATATTCTCACCAGTTCGCACATACAAGCGGCCCATCATCTCATCCTTTCTGACTACGAAGGGTTCAAATCTAGCTTCCCCATCAGTCAACTTAGGATCAAAACCCTGTATAAGATGGGTAGGTGCAGAGTGGGTCAAGTGCAAGGCTAGCATCATCATCCTCATGGGAGTGGTCCCGGTAGTGATGAGCATGTCTATATGATGGCTGTCTATACTTAGCTCATCGAGAATACTCTCCATGGCTGTTTTCACCTCCAAGTAGTCATGAGCATTCGTTATCCCAAGAGGTCGCTTTAGGACAGTTCGAGAAGGATAACTCATTTCAATGTAATTAGCTAAAAATCGAATAGGAAGGTTTTCTGAACTAGTTGTATCTAACAAAAGATGATAGTCATGGTCAGTGTAAAATTTCTGATGTAAAGAGGAAGTAGGCCCAGACTCATTCACCTTAGGTATTTCTTTTTCATTAAGAATCTTCCCAGGTTCTACTTTTTCAAAGTCGAGGAAGTGAGAAACCCATGACACAAGCACCTTTTTCATACCCAATTACTTATCAATTTTTAATAAGTAAATATAAAAATTAATA
>JBCDBC010000856.1:0-3309 GCA_039184535.1 Bacteroidota bacterium
CCTCTTCCAGTGTTTCCAGCATCCATTTAGTGATGGCCGGTAGATCATCACAATGGAAACCATCTTCATCCTCTATTTCCTCAAAGCGTTCTATTTTCCCGTAGACTTCCTGATAATTCACATCAAAGAGAAAAAACTTCTTATTGGTTTTCCCTATATCAAAAATGGCCCCTACTTTTCTCATAAACCCGTAGCTACTGTTTTCACTCCCCTTTCTTTAATCAGGTTCTCTCTGATTCCTGCCTTCCTGTATAGCTCTAATGGATGGATAGCTCCTCCTGATTGGCGTCTGGCTTCTCGTAAAATAGGTCTAACATCCGTCCTGTATGCTTGCTGGAGAATTTCCTGTGCCATGGTGACATCATTCGCATTTCTCGCCTCTTCAAGTGCTTGCTGATCTATCAGGAGCGCCTGCACATACGCTATTCTGATGGCCTCAAGGCTTTGAATGAGGTCCTCCAGAGGATCTTTTACATTATGACTGGCATCTATCATCCATGAAATAGGGGGATTTCCATTGACATTTTCGTCCATACCGTATACCAGTTCCTGAAAGATGAGGAATAGTTGGTAAGGCTTTATAGATCCTACCGTCAGGTCATCATCTCCGTACTTGCTATCATTAAAGTGGAAGCCCCCCAGTTTCCCCTTCCATAAAAGGGTAGCTACGATTTGCTCAATGTTGGTGTTAGGGAGGTGATGTCCCAGGTCTACCAAACTGTAAGCTTTAGGTCCACAGGCTTCAGCCAACATGTGAGAAGTTCCCCAATCCTGTATGACCGTACTATAGAAGTTAGGCTCATAGGGTTTATACTCTATGAACATTTTCCAATTCTCAGGTAAATAATCATATATCTCCTGAAGACTTTCTAGGGTACGCTCAAGGGCTTTGCGGAAGTTAAGCTGGCCAGGGAAAGAAGAACCATCGGCTAGCCAAACGGTCAGACTATCTGATCCCAAAGAAACACCTGTATCTATCACCTCCTTATTATGGGCTACAGCTAAGGCGCGAACCTGTGGATCAGTATGGCATAGTGAGCCGAATTTGTAAGATTGTGATTGGGAAGGCTGATCCTGAAAGGTATTAGAGTTAACAGCGTCAAAGAGGATACCTTGGCTATCTGCAAAATCCTTAATAGCGGCAGCATCCTGAGGTATGTCCCATGGGATATGGAGAGAAATACTCCCAGCAGACTGAGTTAAGGCATGCAGTAAGCCTACGTCTGCAATTTTCTCATACAGGTTCTTAGGCTCGCCTCCTATGCTAAATCTCCCAAAACGAGTACCACCTGCCCCTAGTGCCCAGCTTGGAATGGCTACCTGAAAATCCCTAAGTTTCTTAAGTATACTGGCTATATGTATCCCCTGTAGTGCCAGTTCCTCAGATAAAGTATCAAACTGCCTGTTGTGATGGGCAAGTTTTTCCTTATTGGCATCTGCGATTAAGGTTTCGTAGATATTCATATTCCTTCCTTTAATCCGTTCTACAAAAATGGGTATGTCTGTAAGAAGAGGCAGGAAGAATATACTTCATTCTCCCTACGGAACCTTCAAATTAATTACCGACTGAAAGGGATTTAGTCTTATAAGTTGACAATGGGTTACCTACTAAAAGAGACCGCCATTCCCCCATCTACATTAATGGTATTTCCTGTAGATTTATCCAAAATTCCTACCAGGACAAAAACCGCATTAGCGATATCTTCCGGGTAAATGATTTCATGGAGTAGATTTCTTTTGGCATAGTGAGCGGGAAGCTCTTCTACCGTAATCCCGTAAGCCTTGGCTCTTCCTTCTGCCCATTCTCCTTCCCAAATCTTACTGCCTACGATGACGCCATCAGGGTTCACCGTATTTACCCTGATTTTATCCTTCCCAAGTTCCGCTGCCAGAAGACGTGTCATATGCTGCTGGGCAGCCTTGGCCGTACCGTATCCCACATTGTTAGGTCCTGCAAATAGTCCATTCTTGGAGGCTATATGCACGATGTCTCCACCAGTGCCTTGGGTACGCATAATGCCTGCTGCTTGCTGGTCAAGTAAGAATTGTCCCTTTACCAATACGTCCTGCAAGAGATCCCAATCTGCTTCTGTATGTTCTTCCAGTGGCTTAGAGATCGCCAAACCTGCGGAATGAACGACTATATCTACTCCTCCAAACTCAAGGCAGGCTTTAGCAAAAGCCTTTTTCACCTCCTCTTTCTTTCTCACATCACAAAGAGTGTAAGTAGAGACATCCCGCCCATAAGTAGAGCTAGCCGTAAGCAGTCTTTCTTCTATTATGTCCGACAATACTACATTTGCACCTTCTGCTGCCAGTTTATCAGCTATGGCTTTCCCTATCCCTCCTCCAGCCCCTGTAATCAAGGCCACTTTTCTGGAAAGAGGTTTTTCGGGTTGCTGTCGTTTTAGTTTTGCTTCTTCCAGTAGCCAGTATTCTATGTTGAATGCCTCCTGACGCGACAGAGCCGTGTAGGAAGAAATAGCTTCTGCTCCCCTCATCACATTGATGGCATTGGTGTAGAACTCGGCAGCTACTCTGGCCGTCTGCTTGTTTTTAGCAAAGGTAAACATACCCACTCCCGGGTAAAGGATTACTACCGGATTGGGGTCCCGCATAGGAGGGCTGTTCGGATGCTTACAGGCCTCATAATAATCTGCATAATCCTTACGATAGGCATCAAATTGAGGGCTTAGTCTACGGGCAATTTCTTTTGGCTGGCTAAGGTCCACACGTTGAGGAAGATCCAGAACTAGTGGCTTGATTTTAGTTCTCAGAAAATGATCCGGGCAGGAGGTACCCAGAGGTGCTAGCCTGGATAAATCATGGCTATTGATGAACTGTAAAACGCGTTCATCATCCGTGAAGTGGCCTATCATACTGTTTTGGCTGGAGCAGAGTCCTCTCAATACTGGAGCCAATTTAGCTGCCTGAGAAAGTCTGTCTTGTTCAGGTAAACTCTCTACCATGGCCCCACCAAAAACAGGCCCTCCCTTCCCCTCATGAGAGGTTATATATTCTGAAGCTGTTTCTATGACTTCCAGGCTATTCAGGTAGCATTCATAAGAAGTATCTCCCCAGGTGAATAGGCCATGTCCTCCCAACACTATGCCTCTTATGCCCGGATTCTCCTCAAGGCACTGCTCCAGTTGTAAGCCTAAATCAAATCCAGGTCTCTGCCAGGGTACCCATCCCATCTTATCTCCCCATATCTCTTTGGTAATGGCTTCTCCATCTTCCGCAGCTGCTATGGCTATTAGGGCATCAGGATGTAAGTGATCTATGTGTTTGAATGGAAGGAGTCCATGA
>JBCDBC010000857.1:0-3307 GCA_039184535.1 Bacteroidota bacterium
AGAACAATAGAAAAGGACTACCGCTAAGTGAGAAAATTCTCCCACAGTATTTAAAGGACCTAGGTTATCAAACTTCTCTAATAGGTAAGTGGCATTTGGGAAGATTTAAGAAAGCATATCTCCCTAACCAAAGAGGGTTTGATCATTTTTATGGCTATCTGACGGGTGGTATAGGTCATTATAATCATGTTCATGGCGGAGGACTGGATTGGCAGAGGAATGGAAAAACAGTTGTGGAAGAAGGATATAGCACACATTTGCTCACAGATGAAGCTATTCTAATAATCAGGGAACGTCAGAAAGGGAATCCATTTTTTATTGAAATCTGTTACTCTGCTCCTCATATCCCTAATGAGGCTCCTGAAGAGGCGGTAGTTCCCTATTACGAGCTGCCTCAAAAAAAACGGCAATTACATGCTGCTATGGTCTCAGAAGTAGACAAAGGAATTGAAAGGATCATAGGGGAGGTTCAAGCTAATGATCTACTATCGAATACCATCATCTGGTTTATGAGTGATAATGGTGGCTCTACCGGAGAAGGGTATAGCGAGAATGTACAGAATATAGTAAAAGGAGCCAATTCTCTTTTCAATCCCCCTTTCCCCATTCCTTTTCTGGAATTCCTAAGACGGACAGTAGAATCAACTGCTTCAGACAATAGCCCCTTAAGAAAAGGGAAGGGATCTGTTTATGAAGGAGGCGTTAGGGTCCCATCCTTCATTTATGCGCCAGCCTTTTTGTCCACTCAAAAGGTGGAAAGCAGGATTACCGTAAATGACATACTTCCTACTCTGTTAGCTGCTAGCGGATATCAAGAAACACATAACCTGGAGATAGACGGTATAAGCCAATGGGCTTTCCTTCGCGGGGAGGCCCCGGCTGGCCAGACAGATTATCTCACACATGCCATACTTGGGAATGAGGCATACTTCAGCGACAGTTTAAAGCTGATCATTCCTACAGATGGTCCGCCAGAACTCTACAATGTCTTTGATGACCCGACAGAGAAGAACAACCTGGCTGATGAAAATGAGGACTTGGTAGCTGAACTGGTAGAAAAGGTAAAAGCTTTCCCAAGGGGAGAATCTGTTCATGATCCCATATGGAAAACTGCACTGGATCCTGATTTCTTCGGAGGAGAAATAGACCGAGAACCTTATGCTGAAGTGGAAGGATTTAATGCTGGCCCCACACACCCAGCCCATATCATCATTCCCGCTTTACTTGTTTCTCTATTAAGCCTTATAGGCTTTCTTATAAGAGGTTGGCGTTTGAAGAAAAGAAGAACATAGTTATCTCTTCAGCTTTAGACCATTCTTTTAAGCAACCTCCAGGATGATTCGGAAGTTCTACTTATAAGCCCAGCAACTCCAAGCTAACAACGGAGAGCTTCCATGAGAATCAGACTTCTATGCATTTCTTTCTGCTACTTGTTTTCCCTAGAAGTTTCCGGGCAGGACAGCCTGTCTCTGGCTCCTTCTCCTGTTAATCATTCAAAGCTCAGAACCGTCATTCTGACTGAATCTGCCCTTTATCTGGGGAGTATGGCTTACCTTCAGTTCATCTGGTATAAGGATAAAGAAAGGGTTTCTTTCCATTTCTTCGATGATAGTAAGGGCTACCTTCAGGTAGACAAACTGGGACATACCTATGGTGCTTACTGGCAAAGTTATTTAAGCTATAAATGGCTACGAAGTGCAGGGGTGAGTAAGAAGAATGCCCTTATTTATGGAGGAACCGCCGGAATCATCTTACAACTCCCCATTGAAATTTTTGATGGGCTTTATGAAGGATGGGGGTTCTCATGGAGTGATGTAGCTGCTAATACCGCAGGCTCAGTCCTGGTGATCGGTCAGGAACTCCTGTTCGACGAACAACTCTTTCAATACAAATTCAGCTTTTCTCGCTCCCCATATGCTAATCAAGCAAATGGGTATCTGGGAGATAATACCTTGGAGAGCCTATTCTATGATTACAATGGGCATACCTATTGGCTCAGTACGTCCGTGAATAACTTCCTTCTGAAAGACAAGCTACCAGATTGGCTCAACCTGGCGGTTGGTTATAGTGCGAATGGGATGTTTGGAGAATTTGAAAACAGGACTTCATATAGGGGAGTCTCTATCCCTACCACCGAAAGATACCGACAATTCTTACTCTCTCCAGATATGGACTGGACTAAAATACCCACCCAATCTAAGCTGCTGAAAGGCCTTTTTCAGGCGCTCAACTTAGTAAAAGTACCTGCACCTGCTTTGGAAGTGAATAGCCTTGGAAGGGTAAAGGGGCATTGGATCTACTTTTAGCGAGCTGATCCACCTTCTCAGTCATAAAAAAGGGAGGATTGACATCATCAACCCTCCCTGGTCAGCATATAAATATCTTATTGGTTCGATCTGTATTTTCCGTACATAAAGGTTCCTTCCTGTACTTCTCCGGTAGATAGTTTCAAAATTCCCTTACCGTGAATACGTCCAGAATTAAATTCTCCTTCATATACACTGCCATCTGCGTAGGCATAAATTCCTGACCCGTGCCTTTTATCCAGATGCCATTCTCCGTTATACTTACTACCATCTGTGTACACGTACACCCCTCTTCCATGCTTCTTCCCATTAAGCCAGTTTCCTTCATATACATCATTGGTACTGTAGACCAGTTTCCCAAATCCGTTATAAAGACCAGCTCTAAAGTCTCCGATATAGACTGAGCCCATTGGGGTGCTGAGCTTTCCTTTGCCTTCCATTCTTCCATTCACCCAATTCCCCTCGTAGACTATTCTGTTAGCGAAATCCATCTTTCCATAGCCATGCTTCCTCCCATCTCTCCATTCTCCATTATAAACATCCCCTTTGACAGTTTTCATTTTTCCTCTGCCATTTCGTTGATTGTTTACAAAGTCTCCTTCATACACATCTCCATTGGGATAGTAGTAAAGTGCTTTTCCAAACACTCTTCCATTGGTCCAAACTCCTCCTATGGTAGTGCCATTGGGGTATCTTAGGGTACCTTCACCATTCTGTTTATCATTGGCCCAAGTTCCTCGATATACGCCTCCATCTCTGAAAGTAAGTATCCCGAAACCACTCATTTGACCTCTCTGGTATGAACCTTCATACCTGTCTCCGTTCCGATAGATGTATACACCTTTTCCGTGCATTTGATCCTTGATCCATTCACCGTCATACTCATCGCCGGTCGCCATTTTATAGGTACCAACGCCATGCCTTCTGGCTGATCTCCACTCTCCTTTGTAAAGATCACCATTAGGATAAGAATAAACTCCCTTACCTGTATCACAATCACC